>NZ_VJYK02000124.1 GCF_007097205.2 Streptomyces alkaliterrae | reverse complement strand
GGACGGGGGCTGTGGGGGCCGGTTGGTTCGCCCGTTCCGTCAGGTTCCGGACCCGGCGCCCCCGGCGCCCGGGGGCGCGCCGCGCGGAAGCTCGGGTAACCCGGTCGGACGGTCGTGGCTGGCCGCCCCGGGCGGTCGCGCCGAGCGTGGAGACCATGCACCGAATACGCCGGGGGTTCGCACTCTTCGGCGCCTGCGCGGTCCTGCTGGGCCTCTCCGGCGCTTCGAACGACGTGCCGGAGCTGACCCGCCCGCCGTCGCCCGACGCCGCGCCGGCCCTCTGGCAGGGCGTGGCCGTCCGCACGGTCGGCAAGCTGGTGCTCGACCTCGGCGACGGCCAGTACGGGGTGTGCTCCGGCGCCATAGTGGACTCGCCGAGCGGCAGCGTCGTCGCGACCGCCGCGCACTGCCTCACCTCACCGGACAGCCCGAAACCGCCGCCGCGCGGCTGGTTCGCGCCCGGCTACGACCGGGTCGGCCCGCAGCGGGCCGTCGCGACGGGCTGGCGGATCGTCTCGTACCACACGCCGCGCGGCTGGAACGTGCGGCGGAACCTGGCGGAGATACTGCCGCACGACTACGCCTTCGTGACCGTCGAGCGGCGCGGCGGCCGGACGATAGCCGAGACCTACGGCGCCAACCGGCTGGCGTTCGCCCCGATAGACGTCAGCCGCGCCGTCACGCCGCTGGGCTACCCGGTGGCGCCCGAGGACGGCGCCGGCCCGCTCAGCACCTGCCACGGCACGGCCGAGGTCCTGACCGCCGAGACCGCCCACGAGGCGAACGTCGGCGGTCTGCTGCTGCGCGCGTGCGGTCTGACGCAGGGCACCAGCGGCGGCCCCTGGCTCCAGGACTTCGACCCGGTGACGGAGGCGGGCACGGTGGTCGGCGTCATGTCGGTGGGCAGCGGCGACGGGGAGGTGCTGGCCCGCCCCTACCCGGCGGGCGCCGGACGGGCGCTGCTGGACCGGGCCGACCGCGCGGCCGCCCACGTGCCGTCCTCCACCTGAAGCGGCGTGCGCGGGCCGGACGGGGACGGGCGTCAGGCGCGGCCCATGGCCCGGGTCAGCCGGACCTCGATGACCACGCGGTCCGGGTTGAACGCGGGCGTGCGCTGGTAGCGCTCGGCGTAGCGGCGCACGGCGTCGGCGACGGCCTCCGGGTCCGTCACCACCCGGCCCACGCCCTCCAGCGTCGCCCAACGGGCCTTCGCCACCTGGCAGATCGCCACCCGGGCGCCCTCGGGCCCGGCGGCCAGCACGTGGGCGACCTTGCGGCTGTTCTTGTTGGTGATGACCCGGGCGACACCGGCCTCCGGGTCGTACGTCGCGCCGACCGCGACGACGTGCGGGGTGCCGTCGGGACGGATCGTCGTCAGCGTGCAGAGGTGGTACTCACGCCAGAACTCCAGGTAGGTCGGGTCGGGGTCACGCACGTCGATCGCCATGCGGGCAAGCGTAGGCGAGCCCCGCGGCCGGCCGGATCCGGGACTACGGGGCCGGCCGGATCCGGGACTACGGGGCCGGCCGGATCCGCGACTACGGGGTGACCGCGAAGTGCTTCATGATCGCTTCGGCCAGCGCCTCGTCGCCCTCGATCTTCACCTTGTCCCGGACCGCGTCCAGCCGCACCCGACCGCAGGCCAGCCGCAGGTACGTCTCCCAGTCCAGCGAGAACGTGACCGCCGGGCCGAGCGAGGGGCTGCCGTTGACCGACCCGGTGCCGTTCTGGTCGACCCGCACCGTCCGCATGAACTCCACCGGCCCGTGCACGTCGAACACGACCGCCGTGCCGGCGGGCGCGCCCGCGCGCTTGGCGACGACCTTCGGCAGCCCGTGCAGCAGGATGTCGCGGGCGATGTGGGCGCCGGGGGAGTCGAGGTTGCCGGGTCGGCGCAGGGCCCGCCGTATGTCCTGCTCGTGCACCCACACGTCGAACGCGCGCAGCCGCAGCAGCGCCTCCATCGTGATCTCGCCGCCGCCCGGCAGCACCGAGCGCACCTTCGCCTCGGGGCCGCGCCGCTCGTTGCGCAGCTGCCGCCGGCGCCGGATCAGGGTGTACTCGAACTCGCTGGTCATCTCCGGCGCGGTGTGGTGCCGCCGGACGTCGACCTGCACCTCCATGTACCGGCTCGGCTCGTCCACGACGTGGAACAGGTCGCGCGGGAGCGTGTGTATCGGCCGGGGGTCGCCGAGCAGTTCGGTCTCCAGGCCGATGACGTGTGACAGCACGTCACGCACCGACCAGCCGGGGCACTCCGTCCGGCGGTTCCAGTCGGCCTCCGGCAGCGGGCCGACGAGCTCGGCTATCGCGTCGACGGAGTGAGACCAGGCATCAACGTAGGGTTGAAGACTCGGGTGCTCGGTCACGGGACCCCTCATGATGGCGGTACGGGCGGTTCGTTCGCGGTGTGGGTGCTCTCAAGTTAGTCTGCGCGCGGGCACCCGGGCAGTGCTTTCGGGTGACGATCGTAGGACGGATTTCCGGTAGGTGGTTCTCCTGCCGCAGGCCATGGACGGTGGTACGGTGCGCGTCTCGCTCCTCCAGATCGACGTGAACGGTGATGAACCGGTCGAATCCCGCCGATCCCGGGTCGCCGCGCTGGTGGCCGGCCGTCGCGGCGATGATCTGGTCGTCCTGCCGGAGCTGTGGACGGTGGGGGCCTTCGCCTTCGACCGCTTCGAGGAGACGGCCGAGGACGCCGCCGACGGGCCGACCGCGCGGATGATGTCCGAGGCGGCAGTTGAAGCGGGCGTGTGGCTGCACGCCGGGTCCGTGATCGAACGCGCCCCCGACGGCACCCTTTACAACACCTCGCTTGTCTTCTCCCCCGACGGACGGCTCGCCGCCCGCTACCGCAAGATCCACCGCTTCGGCTTCGACAAGGGCGAGGCGGTGCTGCTCGGCGCCGGCTCCGAACCGACGACGGTGACCGCAGGGGACGCCGTGCTGGGCCTGGCCACCTGCTACGACCTGCGCTTCCCCGAGCTCTTCCGGAAGCTCGCGGACGCCGGGGCACAGGCCCTCGTCGTACCCGCCGGCTGGCCGGACAAGCGGGCGGCGCACTGGACGCTGCTGTCCCGCGCCCGCGCGGTGGAGAACCAGGCGTACGTGCTGGCCTGCGGGACGGCCGGCGCGCACGCTGGCGTGCCGCAGGCGGGCCGCAGCGCCGTCATCGACCCGTGGGGGGAGGTGCTGGCCGAGGCGGTGGACAACCGCGAGCAGGTGGTCAGCGCCGAACTGGACTTCGCCCGGCTGGCCCGCGTCCGCGAGGAGTTCCCCGCCCTGAAGGACCGCGTCCTGCGCTGAACCGGCGCGCGGCGCGCGGCGCGCGCGTCTTTCACGTTTCGCGGGGGTGTCGTGCGTGCGCGAGCCTGGACGCGACTTGTCATGCGCGCTACTTTCTCGTCAGGTCTAGACCAAAATGCGATCCGCGAGTGTTCGCGCTTTCACCTCGCATGCCCCCAGCAGCCCTGTCCCCCTCCAGGAGCATCACCATGCGACTCCAACAGACCGCCGCCCTGCGCCAGGCACGCAGAGCCGGCCACCTGCTCGACTCCCACCGGGAACACGTCCTCGGCCTCTTCCGCATCGTCGTCGGACTGCTCTTCGCCTGTCACGGCGCCGCCACCCTCTTCGGGGTCCTCGGCGGCGGACACGGCCCCTCCCCGGCGGTCGGCCAGTGGCCGGGCTGGTGGGCGGCGATCATCCAACTCATCGGCGGCATATTGGTGTTGACAGGCCTCGGCGCCCGTTCCGCCGCCTTTCTCTGCTCCGGCTCGATGGCGTACGCGTACTTCGTGCACCACCAGCCGGACGCCCTCTTCCCCCTCCAGAACGGCGGCGTCACGGCCGCCCTCTACTGCTGGGCCTTCTTCCTCATCGTCGCCCTCGGGCCCGGCCGCTGGACGCTCCCCGCACTGTTCGGCGCGGCGGACGACACCCGTTCGCAACCTGCAACGACCTGACGGGCCCCGGGGGAGGGCGGCCACCGCCCTCCCCCCCGCACCACACGATCAACGCGCGCAGAAAACCGGATGCGCCCCCATCACCTTCCCTCTAGCCTGGACGACGTCCTTGACGCCGTTCATTGGAGACGCTGTTGATCTACTGAGGTCATCTGACGGCCGACCGCGCCCAGCCGCTGGTCACGCCGTGTTCCGGTCGCGAGCCGAGCCGTGCCGGCAGGCACCCGCTCGCAGGGAGCCCGCCCCTCGTCGCGGGTTCGCCCACACCGTCGAACCGCCCGCACCCGGGCCCATGACCTCAGGGGGACAACCATGTCTTCGAACCGCACCACGACCTCGATCACCTGCGCCGACCTCTCCTTCACCTGGCCCGACGGCACCGCCGTCCTCGACGACCTCTCCCTGGTCGTCGGCCCCGGACGCACCGGGCTCGTCGGCGTCAACGGCTCCGGGAAGTCGACGCTGCTGCGCCTCATGGCCGGCGAACTCGCGCCCACCTCAGGCGCGGTGCGGGTCTCCGGAACGCTCGGCTACCTGCCGCAGGACGTGACACTCAACGCCGACCAGCGCGTCGAACAGGCACTCGGCATCGCCCCCGTCCGCGCCGCGATCCGCGCGATCGAGGCGGGGAACACCGACGAGGAGACCTTCGCCGTCGTCGGCGACGACTGGGACGTCGACGAGCGCGCCCGCGCCGCGCTCGACCGACTCGGCCTGGAACACGTCACGTTGGAGCGCCGCATCGGTGAACTCTCCGGCGGCGAATCCGTGTTGCTGTGCCTGGCGGCCCAGTTCATCCGCCGACCGGACGTCCTGCTGCTCGACGAGCCGACCAACAACCTCGACCTCGACGCCCGCCGCCGCCTCAACGAGGCCGTCGCCTCCTGGCGCGGCACCATGGTGATCGTCAGCCACGACCGCGAACTACTCGACCACGTCGACCGGATCGCCGACCTGCGCGACGGCGAAGTCCGCTGGTACGGCGGCGGCTTCACCGACTACGAGGCGGCCCTGGAAGCCGAACAGGAGGCCGCCGCGCGCATGGTCCGCGTCGCCGAGTCCGACGTCCGCCGACAGAAGAAGGAACTCGCCGACGCCCGTATCAAGCTCGACCGCCGGCTGCGCTACGGCAAGAAGATGTACGAGAACAAACGCGAACCGAAGGTGGTGATGGGCGAACGCAAGCGGCAGGCGCAGGTCGCCGCGGGCAAGCACCGCAACATGCACATCGAGCGACTCGACGAGGCCCGCGAACGCCTGACCGAGGCCGAGGAGGCCGTCAGGGAGGACAAGGAGATCCGCGTCGACCTCCCCGAGACGGAAGTCCCCGCAGGACGGACCGTACTCACACTCCGCGACCTGCGCATCCGCCACGGCGGCCGCGCCGACCTGGACGTACGCGGCCCCGAGCGGATCGCCCTCGTCGGCGGCAACGGCGCCGGCAAGACGACCCTGCTGCGCACGATCGTCGGGGAGATCCCCGCCGAGTCCGGCCAGGTCATGACCGCCGTGCCCACCCGCTACCTGCCGCAACGGCTCGACCTCCTCGACGAGGAGCTGACCGTCGCGCAGAACGTCGGCGCGTTCGCGCCCGGCGCCACGGCCAACACCGTGCGCGCCCGGCTCGCCCGCTTCCTCTTCCGGGGCCGCCGGGCGGACCAACCGGTGGGCACACTCTCCGGCGGCGAGCGCTTCCGCGCCACGCTGGCGGCACTCCTGCTCGCCGACCCGCCACCGCAACTCCTACTGCTCGACGAACCGACCAACAACCTCGACCTGGCCAGCGTCCGCCAACTCACCAGCGCGCTGAGCTCCTACCGCGGCGCGCTGATCGTGGTCAGCCACGACGTCGCGTTCCTCCGCGAACTCGGCATCACCCGCTGGCTACGCCTCGCCGCCGAGTCGGACGGCGCCCCCGTCCGACTCACCACCACCGACCCGCTGTAGTCGGCGGCCCCCGGGGCCACCCCGTCCCGTCTCCCGCTTCCCGCTCCGCTCAGTCCAGTACCGCGACCGCCTCGATCTCCACGAGGTGCTCCGGCACGTCGAGCGCGGCCACCCCCAGCAGCGTGGCCGGCGGGGCGGGGGCGACCCCCAACCGCTCAGCCGCCCGCCCGATCCCCTCCATGAGCTGCGGCATCTTGTCAGCCGTCCAGTCGACGACATGGACGTTGATCTTCGCCACGTCGTCGAACGTCCCGCCGGCCTCGGCCAGCGCGGTCGCCACGTTGAGATAGCACCGCTCGACCTGCGCCGCGAGGTCGCCGACGCCCACCGTGCTGCCCTCGGCGTCCCACGCCACCTGCCCGGCGACAAACACCAACCGCGTCCCCGTGGCCACCGACACCTGCCGGTAGGCGCCCACCTTCGGAAGCCCGTCGGAATCCATCAGCGTGACAGCCATATCTCTGCCCTCCTGGTTTCTTGTGGTTACTCGGAAACCGTAAGAGACTTAGCTCTGACCTGGAAGAACGCACTTTTAAGTGACTGGGGCACCAGATGGTTACCAAGGCCGAGGCCGCCGACCTGCCCGAGAACGCGGACCTGCGCCGCGCGGACTCCCTGGCCCGGGAGATCTTCTCGGACATCGCCAACAAGTGGGCGCTGCTGATCATCGAGGCACTGGGCGACCGCACCCTGCGCTTCAGCGAACTGCGGGACGAGGTCGAGGGCATCAGCCACAAGATGCTCACCCAGAACCTGCGCCTCCTCGAACGCAACGGCCTCCTCGAACGGACCGTCCACCCGGTCGTCCCGCCGAAGGTCGAGTACACCCTCACCGAGCCGGGCCGCGCCCTACGCGTCACGATCGACGGCCTCTGCGAGTGGACCCAACGCCACCTCCACGAGATCGAAGCCTCCCGCCACCGCTTCGACACCTGACGCCTGTCAGCCCGCGCCGCCACTACCCGGGCCGAAGCCAAGTACCGACCCCGACCCGGCAGAGCACCGGGCGTGGTCTGCGACTGCCCGGAGCACTTCTGGTCTCGCTCCCCAACGGCCGCCGCTGGATGTGCGTCGGGGCTTCGTCGTGGCCGAACAGGCGGTCTTGACGCCGAACGGCGCACGAATGAAGCTCCAGCAATCAGCCGCAATTGGATCGGCACAGGGAGAGGGCAGGCATGAAGCTCAGGTTCCTCGGGATCATTCCGAACACGCCCGTGGACGACTCGCCCACGATCTGGATGGACGAGGACACGGGAGACCTGCTGATCCAGCCCTACAGGGCCACTGAGGACGAGGTGAAGGCGTGCCAGGAGATTGGCTCTATCCCCGGTCACAGCACGAACGTGCCGGATCACGAGACGATCATTCGGCTCCCCGCTGTGATGCTGCAGTACATCCCCCTACCGGAGGACGGCAACGGTGAAGTACCCCGTACGTGAAGGGATCTCCAAGGCGCGGCACTCCGCCGTGCACCTGGAGATGCGCGACAGCTACACACCGAACGATCCGGAGTTCGCACGCTGGCGCGCTGGTCATCGGTACAACGGTGATCCGGCGAGACTTCCGGAGTGGTGGGGCGCCTGGCGTGACCTGGTGCAGGAGACGACGGCGCGCGGGGTCGTCATGCGGCGGGCTCGGATCGTCTCCGAACCGGTCACGGACTACATCAGCTATGAGCACGACATGACGTTCGCCAACGTCGCAGCGGGGGAGCTCGTTCGCTGGCTCCCCCGGCGTCGGGCCGCAGACATCCCCTTGCCAGGTACTGACCTGTGGATGTTCGACGGCGAGTCGGTGCTGTTCACGTACTTCTCGGGCGTCGGGGAAGTCGTTGACCGGGAGCGGCGGACGGAACCCGAGGTCGTACAACTGGTCGCGTCTTCGTTCGAGTTGGTGTGGGAGCGGGCAACGCCTCACGGGGAGTACAAGCCGGTCCAGTGAGCCATGCCCCGATCAGCATCATCTAGCGTCCAGCAAGCCCGGCAACTCCTCGCCGACCGCCTCCGCGAGTTGGTCAAGGAAGCCGGGCTTGACGGCAAGGACTTGGCCGCGCTGTGCGGCTGGCATCCGTCCAAGGTGTCTCGGATCTCGACTGGGAAGACGCAGCCCAGCGAGGACGACATTCGCGCGTGGTGCGCGGCCTGCGGCGCCGAAAGCCAGACAGAAGACCTGATCGCCTCTCTCAGGGCCGTGGAGGGCATGTGGGTGTCCTGGTGTCGAATGGAGCGTGCCGGGCTGCGACGGGCGCAGGAGTCCGTACAGCCACTGTTCGAGCGCACCCGCTGGTTCCGGGCCTACTCCTCTTGGCTCGTGCCCGGCCTCCTTCAGACGTATGGGTACACCGAAGCTGTGCTGCGCGCTGTCCAGCGACGCCGCGTCCCGGTTGATGACGTGGCCGACGCCGTAGCCGTCCGCATGGAGCGACAGCGGGTGCTCACCCAGGGGCAACGGCGGTTCGCGTTCCTGGTGGAGGAATCCGTGTTGAGGAACGGCTACGGCGACGCTGACACCCAGGCCGAGCAGCTGGAGCGCCTGCACGCGCTTGCTGAGGGTGAGTTGCCCAACGTGGCCTTGGGCGTGGTCCCCGCGCGGCTTGAGCGGGTGCGTATGCCCGTTGAGGGGTTCTGGATCTACGACAAGTCGCAAGTGAACGTCGAGTTGGTTTCCGGCCACCTCACGGTCACGCAGCCCAGCGAGATAGCCATGTACGCGGATACGTTCGCCGCGCTGGCGGACATGGCGGTCTACGGGACGAGGGCCCGCGTCCTGATCACGAAGGCTCGTGACGCGCTCGTGTAATCCACGCGCAATCGACTGCAATCGGTTGGGCGTGTGTCGCCGCGCGTTCCTAGCGTTGTCGCCACCCAGACGACGTGAAGGGGTCGGCATGAGTCAGCCGAGAACGTACCCGAGCGCCCCGGTAGACCTGCCGCTGAGGCTGGACGTGGAACCGACGCCCGTCGCCGGGTGCGCGGGATGCGCGGAGCTCGCTGCCCTTCGGGGCCGGGCCCGTGCCGGCGGGGACATGGCCACGGTCACCGACTGCAACGTGCTCATCCGTCGGCATGCGGAGGGGCACCGGTGAGCGAGGACAAGAGCAAGGGGCCGGGGGAACCGCTGCTGACTCTCCGGGTCTCGCGGGACAGTGGGCGTACGTGGGGGCCCAGGCGTGTGATCCGCAGTTCGGAGAATTTGGCGCCGCTGCCGTCGCCGAACTGGCCGCTGTGCGAATGCCCCCGGTGCCGCCCACGTACGTGAGGCGGGGAAGGCGCTGGGGTCCCGCCCGGTGGCCGTGAGCCGGATGGCCGGGCGGGACCGCGCTCGCTCGCACACTCGCTTAGTCGTCGGCGGTCTCGGGCTTCTCGGGTTCGGACGTGCCCGAGTGGTGGTCCCTCTCGCCGTCAGCGGACGTGGATGCCTCGCCTTCGCCGGCGGACTGCGCGCCTTCGGAGTCGGAGAACGGTCGCATCTTCATGCTTGCCCCTCCTTCTTGACGTGGTCGCTTCAGGCTAGGACGTCTGGCTCGTTCCCGACCGTCGGAATTCAGCCCCCTCCGGCCGTGCGGGGGCGCGTTCCCGCCGGAGGGCGGCGACCGGCGGGATGGCACCCTGGGGGCATGAACGACGGTTCCCCCGCCCCGCGCCGTGCCCGTGTCCGCGCTCCCGAGCTGATCGGGAAGGGCGGATGGTTGAACACAGGTGGTAAGAGTCTGACCCTCGCGGACTTGCGAGGTAGGTGCGTTGTTGTAGATTTCTGGACGTTCTGCTGCGTGAACTGCCTGCACGTGATCGACGAGCTGCGGGAGCTGGAGGAGAAGCACCGCGACACGCTCGTGGTCGTGGGTGTGCACTCGCCGAAGTTCGTGCACGAGGCCGAGCATCAGGCGGTCGTGGACGCCGTCGAGCGGTACGGCGTGCACCACCCGGTGCTGGACGATCCGGAGCTTGTGACCTGGAAGCAGTACGCGGTACGCGCCTGGCCGACGCTGGTGGTGATCGACCCGGAGGGGTACGTCGTCGCCCAGCACGCGGGCGAGGGGCATGTGCACGCCATCGCCAAGCTGGTCGCCGAGCTGGAGGAGGAGCACGCGGCCAAGGGCACCCTCCGGCGCGGCGAGGGCCCGTACGTGCCGCCGGAGCCGACCCCCGGCGACCTGCGCTTCCCCGGCAAGGCGCTGCGCCTGCCCGGCGGGACGTTCCTCGTCTCCGACACCACCCGGCACGCGCTGGTGGAGCTCGCGGCGGACGGCGAGACCGTGCTGCGGCGGATCGGCAGCGGCGAGCGCGGCCTGGTGGACGGCCCCGCCGACCGCGCGGCGTTCAACGAACCGCAGGGGCTCGCGCTGCTGCCGGACGGCCGCGTCGCTGTCGCCGACACCGTGAACCACGCACTGCGGGTCCTCGACCCGGACAGCGGGACCGTGGGCACCCTCGCCGGGACCGGTCAGCAGTGGTGGCAGGGCGGCGCCACCTCCGGCCCGGCCCGCGAGGTGTCGCTGTCCTCGCCGTGGGACGTGGCCTGGTTCGGGGACCGGCTGTGGATCGCGATGGCCGGCGTCCACCAGCTGTGGACGTACGACCCGGCGGCCGGCACGGTCGCCGTCGCCGCCGGCACGACCAACGAGGGTCTGGTGGACGGCCCCGCCGACGAGGCGTGGTTCGCTCAGCCGTCCGGTCTCGCGGCGGCCGAGGACCGGCTGTGGATCGCCGACTCGGAGACGTCCGCACTGCGCTGGATCGACGCGGACGGCAACGTCACCACCGCCGTCGGCACCGGCCTCTTCGACTTCGGCCACCGCGACGGCGCCGCCGAACAGGCCCTGCTCCAGCACCCGTTGGGCGTGACGGCCCTCCCCGACGGCTCGGTCGCCGTCGCCGACACCTACAACCACGCCCTGCGCCGCTACGACCCCGCGACCGGCGAAGTCACCACCCTCGCGACCGACCTCCGCGAACCGTCCGACGCGGTCCTCGCCGAGGACGGCGAGATCCTCGTCGTGGAGTCGGCGCGGCACCGGCTGACCCGGCTGCGGCTGCCGGAGGAGGCCGTCAAGGTCGCCTCGGTGGCGCACCGCACCCAGCGCCAGGCCACCGAGGTCGCTCCCGGCGAACTCGACCTGGACGTCGTCTTCCAGGCCCCGAACGGCCAGAAGCTGGACACCCGGTACGGCCCGTCGACGCGACTCCTGGTGAGCGCCACTCCGCCGGAGCTGCTCGCGGACGGCGAAGGCCAGGGCACCGACCTGCGCCGCCGCCTCCGCCTCGCGGCGGACGTGCCGGAAGGCGTGCTGCACGTGTCCGCCATGGCCGCTTCCTGCGACGACGACCCCGACAACCCGTACCCCGCCTGCCACGTCCACCAGCAGGACTGGGGCGTCCCGGTCCGCGTCGTCCCCGACGGCGCCACGCGGCTCCCGCTGGTCCTCGCCGGCCTCGACGCGGACGCGTAGGCCGGGTGCGGCAGGGCGCGGGCCTCCGGGCGGCCGACGCGGGGACGGATACGCTGAGGCCCGGCGGTGCATGAGCAGGGGACGCACCCCGAAAGGTGCGCCCCCTGAAACCGCCGCTGGAGCCGGAACCGGAACGCCACAAGTGTGGCTGGATCAGCCGGTCGGTCGGGCTCAGTGCGAGCGGACTGAGCTTGGTGCCCGCCCGGCTACTCGTCGTCCTCGGAGTCGAACCCGCCACCGCACTTGGGGCGGACCTTGAGCTTCGCGGTTGTGTCCGCCTGGTAGCGCTTCCCGTCGGCCGTGTACGTGAGCCGGACGCCGTTCATGGACCCACGCCCGCCGGCCTTCACGCCGATCGCGAGGCGATCGTCATTGCCGGCCTTGACCGTGGCACCGGGTATCGCTTGACGCTTTGCCCAGAAGGCCAGATCGGCGGGGGAACCAACCTTGGGGTTCGTATGGTGGTTCGGCGGCCATCCGTCGTCCGCGCCGATCCCCACAGCTCCGCCGGTCGGCTCCGGCAGGGCCACCGCGCCGACGAGTTCCAGGTTCGTCGGCTCGATCAGTTCGGCGTCGGTGATGACGATGTCGTGGCGCCCCTCGTTCGTGAGCGACACGAGGCCAAGCGTGAAGATCATTTCTTTGGTGTAGCCGACGCAGACCGTCGAGTGGCTCTCGCCAGCGCTCAGCGGACCATCGCCTGTGCCAGCCGTGCAGCCGCTGGCGGCGGCAAGTGTGACAGCCGCCGCCAGCGTCGCCACAGTGCGGGTGGACCTTCTCACGTCAGAAGCCCGCACCCCGGGCGACGAGAAGTCCCGGCGACTTGCCGGGGTCACCCTTGGTGCCGCAGAGCTGCGCAGCCTTCGGGAAATCGAACCTCAGCGAGGCGGCCCGGGTGTATCCGGACTGACTTGTGAGGTCCACGCCGATCACTGCGTCCAGTTTGACCCCCTTGGAGTAGGAGCTCATCTTCGACTTGTCCTGCACGAAGTCGCTGCCCTTCCTGAAAGGCACGCAATTCCCCTTGGGCGTCTTCGGGTAGGCGGACTTCACGCTCTTGGCGCCGCCGGCGAAGCTGGTGGGCTTGGCGTAGAAGGTGAAGTCAGGGCCGGGGCTGCGGCTGGTGTTGCAGTACAGCCCGTACCTGTACATCGTGTAGTGACGGATGCCGGTCTTGGGGCCCTGGGTGCCGAATCCGATCGACGCGGAAGTGGACCGCTTGAGAGAGCCGTTTCCGCTGAACGTGCCGAATTTCCCGCTCTTGGACATGCCGACGGCAAGCGACGCTTCCGCCGACGTCGAGTAGCGGTACGTGGCCTTGGCGCCGGAGGGCCCGGTCTGGTAGTGCATCCCGACCGACACCCAGCGCTTGCCGAGGCTCCGAAGGTACTTCTCGCCGGTCACGGGGCATCCGTTCGCGAACTTGGCGCCCACGCCCGCGCGCTTCCCGTCCGACTCGCTCTCGTATCGCTCCATTCGAAGGTCGCGGTTCACGGGCTTGATAACCGGGTCCTCTTCGCCCTGGGCGAGGCTGAGATTGGCGACTCCGCCGGCCGTGCGCTTCACGTCTGCCGAAGCGGAGCTGACTCGCAGGCTGAACGAGTCGGTCGCGATGTCGTCCGGGCTGCCGTCGGTGGCGGTGATGTCGACGTCCACGTTGCCCGCCGCTGAGGTCATTCCGGCGAGCTGGAGTGTGTTGGCGACGCGCAGTTGGTAGTTCCCGTTGCGGTCGGCCCGGGTCTTCGCGATGACGCGGGTGGGGACGTCGTCGCCCTCTTCGAGCTGGCCGAGGGCTTCACCGTCCGGCCAAGCGGTGGCGTAGACATAGGCGTTGGCCGCCGTCTTGCCGTCGGGCTTCCGCACCGTTCCCGTAATGAGCGCCGAACCGGTTATTTCGCGGGAGTCCTTGATCTCCGGCAACCATCCGCCCGACGAGCGCGTGGCGTCGTCGGCAAGCGCGGGAGTGGACATGGCCGTCATCAGTGCGGCGCTGCCCAGAGCAAGGCCTACTTTGAATCTGCGGCCGAGCCGCGTTGGCGCGTGCGTGCGCACAGTAACTCCCCCCGTTTGGTGTTGACGAGCTCCCGGCCCGTGGTCGGTGGGCTGGTCGGGAACTGCCGCCACGCTAGGTGAGAGAGTGGTTACGATCAAGGGAATTGAGGGGGATCTGAGCCTGACGAGGCGTAGGTTTTGGGCCGGCCGTCACCGAGGTGGGACGGGCAGCAGCGCTGAGCGGATCGCGGCGGCGCGCAGGGGTGAGAGGCCCGTCCCGGTCAGGAGTGGGCCCCTCGTGTCGGATGGCCGGCACCCGTGGCTTCTGGGCGTCCTACACGGGGACGGGGACGGCTGCGCCGCCGTCCGGGTTGTCGTCGCCGTCGGGGCCGGCCGGGGTGCGGGCGTCGCGGTAGCCGGTGGTGACGGCGCCGCCGAGGTAGGCGGCGAGGGCGAGGGCGGCGGTCGCCGCGAGGAAGAGTGACGCCCGGCGTATTCGTCGGCTGGCCATGGTGTCCCCCTGTCGGTGTGGGTGGTCGACGGACAGGCCGCCTGGAAGGACGCGCCCGCGCCGGGGCATGGTTGCTCGTCGACGAGGCGGCGCTCGGTCGGGGCGTGTGGCGGCGCACGAGAGCGGGGCGCACCGAGAATGGTGCGCCCCGCTACCCCCGTGCGGAAGACTCTGCCGCCCGATGTTCACGGAGATGTCATGGCGGCGGTCCGAGACGGCGACAGCAGGCGGAGGCTTGTGTTCCGCTCCGTGACGGCTCGCCCCGGGCCGCGCCGGGCTACGCGCCGCGCCGGGCTACGCGCCGCGCCGGGCTACGCGCCGCGCCGGGCTACGCGCCGCGCAGGAACGCGGTCAGTGCGGTGGCGAGCAGCGCCGGGTCGTCGGCGCCCGCCAACTCCCGCGCGGAGTGCATCGACAGGATCGCCACACCGATGTCCACGGTGGTGATGCCGTGCCGGGCGGCGGTGATCGGGCCGATGGTCGTGCCGCACGGCATCGCGTTGTTCGAGACGAAGCTCTGCCACGGCACGCCCGCTCGCTCGCAGGCCGCTGCGAACACCGCGCGGCCCGAACCGTCCGTCGCGTAGCGCTGGTTGACGTTGACCTTCAGGATCGGGCCGCCGTTCGGCACCGGGTGGTGCGTGGGGTCGTGCCGCTCGGCGTAGTTGGGGTGCACGGCGTGACCGGTGTCGGAGGAGAGGCAGACGGTCCCGGCGTAGGCGCGGGCCCGGTCCTCGTAGGTGCCGCCCCGGGCGAACACCGAGCGCTCCAACGCATTGCCCAGCAGCGGGCCTTCGGCGCCGGTGTCGGACTGGCTGCCGTTCTCCTCGTGGTCGAAGGCCGCGAGCACGGGGACGTACCCGAGGTCGCCGTCGTCCGACGCGGCGGCCAGCAGGGCGGCGAGGCCGGCGTGCACGGACAGCAGATTGTCCATACGCGGACCGGCGATCAGCTCGCGGTCCCGGCCGAGGTAGGCGGGCGGCTCGACGCTGTGTGTCATCAGGTCCCAGCCGGTGACGTCGGCGGCCGGCACACCCGCCTCGTCGGCCAGGAACTCGATCAGGTCGCCCTCGCGGACGTCGCCGAGGCCCCAGATCGGCGTCATGTGGCGCTGCCGGTCCAGCTTCAGCCCCTCGTTGACCTGCCGGTCGAGGTGGATCGCGAGCTGCGGCACGCGCAGCAGCGGCCGGTCGACGTTGACCAGTCGCGCCTCGCCGCCGCGCAGCACCAGCCGACCGGCCAGGCCCAGGTCCCGGTCGAGCCAGGTGTTGAGGAGCGGCCCGCCGTAGATCTCCACGGCGACCTGCCGCCAGCCGTGCGCGCCGGTGTCCGGCGCCGGCTTGACCCGCAGGTTCGGCGAGTCGGTGTGCGCGCCGACGATCCGGAACGGCGTCGCCGCCGTCGCGCCCTGCGGCACGTACCAGGCGATGAGCGCCCCACCGCGCAGCACGTAGCGACCGCCCGCCTCACCGTCCCACGCGTCCGTCTCGGCCAGCCGACGGAAGCCGGCCTTCTCCAGCCGCTCGGCGGCGACCGCCACCGCGTGGTACGGCGTGGGCGCGGCGGCGAGGAAACGGAGGAGATCGTCGGTGTGGGAGCGATCCGGCGGGGAGGTTGAAGGCTGCATGCGCCCCAGCATACGAAC
>NZ_VJYK02000123.1 GCF_007097205.2 Streptomyces alkaliterrae | reverse complement strand
CTCACCACCCTCCCAGGCGCCGAAGTCATCCCCGACCTCGCCACAGCCGACATCAGGTGATCTGCGCGATCCCCGTACAAGTCCAGACCAGGCCGGCCACCAGGAAAGGCACGGCACAGATCCGAAGAAGCCTGTAGCTGTAGCCACCGAACCAGTGCGCTATGAACCGCTCGCTCCAGAAATAGAACCAGTCAGCCGCACCACGCACGTTGAAGACGATCGCCCCCGCCACCACCATGACCACGGCCCCACAGACAAGCAAGAACAACGCCGCCCCCATCGAAGGCCACCTTCACAGGAGTCAAGGTGGCCATACTTTCACATCAGAAGTAGACAGGGCTGATCAAGCAGACGTACGACACCACGGCCTCCGAGCTCGATCTAACCTATCTGACTGAATCACCCGACAAACAGGCCAAGAATAGCGAATACAACGGCGAGAAAGACTGCAACATCAGCAGACCAGCAACGCCGGATCCTCTTCACTGTCTCGCCATCACCAAGATGCCCCCTCCTGACCACCTCAAGCCTGCTCTCGATTTCGAACCGCGCGCGGTCAGAGGTCTTGAAGATCAAATCTACGAGCGACCCGCCAAAAGCAAAGGCACCAACACTTCCCCCATCCTTCAGGTCCAACACCAAACCTCCATGCGAACCACCGGACACTCCAACGACGGACGAGTACGGGACGAAGTGCGAAAAGAGCGCATTATCCACCCTGACCCCACCCGGGAGAAGAACAACCCGGCAGGATCCGACCCTTCGCACGAGAGCGACAGTAGGCAGCATGACAGCGGCCACAAGAAGCGACTCGCCCTCCGCGTCAGTCGCCAGGCCTCTCATCATGACGAGAATCAACATCACGAACAGAAGAGCAACAGACACCCAACTCATAATAGGCCACGACCGCCTGCGCAGCACGCGTTGGGGTTGCACTGGGTAGACCTTTCGGCTAATAGCTTAGATCGCGACGAACGCGCAGCAAAGCACTAGAACGCGACGCCATCCCACGACCACCCCAGTACCACCATTCCAACGGCCAGCGCCAAGAAGACATCAGAAAGCCAAAAGTTTCGAACTAGAACTTTGGAAACGGGTGGCAGGTCCATACGATCGGATCGACTACCCGGAAGTCTCGAATGAATAGCAAGAGCAGCCTTATCTGCAGTCCGAATGAAGCCGTCGATGAGCGACCCACCGAAGCAGAGGGGAGTAACTACCCGTCCATCAATGGTCTGAATTTCCAAGCCACCCCCCGAGTTCACGCCAACAGTACTTATAGACGCATACGGCACATCAACACGGCCGAACAGGCCGTACACCCTGACCATCTCCTCATTCAACACGATGCGACATGCGCCGTAACGAACAAGAAAGGCGACGATCGCAAAGAAGAATGCACCGGCGAACATTTCCTCTTCAAGGAAACTCCTACGTGAAAGAACAACAACAGCGTACGCGACCACGAATCCGACCGACGCCACGGAAGCGAACATCAGCCAGGATCTCCGGCGAAGCACCAACCGCTTCGCCGACGACTGCTCATTCATCCACTAACACCCCCTGCCGTCAAGCGCGCTCGCACTACCCGCACCACGGCATGCCAAGCTTTGCTTACTCAGGACGCATGAGGATCATTGATGGATCGACACTTCTCCATCACTCTGACTTGCCGAAGGACTCGAGAGTTCACTCGCCCCGCGAAGAAAGAGTACCCTGCCAGTATCGAGCACTCAAGCTCTCCACCTGATCTCTTTACAATCACCGGTTCATTCGTAGAGATAGGCCCACCCTCGGAACCTCTAGCGCCGTGCCGAACACAAAGTACGTCCGACCAGGGAATCTTCTTCCAGAGAAAGCCTCTATACGTTATGCCAGATTGATCTAGCCTTACCCCAAAGAAGATTGAAGCAAACAGAACCCAGAGGCCTACAGGGAGAAAGAAAAGGATAGGCAACAGGTACCCAAGAGGATCATCAAGCACCAAGACGCCCCCCATGAAAGTGGAGACCAAGCCCAATAGGAATGACGGTACCGCCCAAGGCGTCCGCAGCGTAAGACTCTCCACGCATCTCCCCCTTAGTACTTGCGCCAGAAAGTACGACACTGGGCGACGACACCGTCAGAATGCGTACGAGATCATACGGCTTAGCACCCACAGATGCCTACCGGTTTGGCACAAGACCGCTTGAAGCGCCATGCCGCCCACTAGCACTTCGAAGCAGCACCACTGGCAGCTCTACCGCCATGAACGACGAGTCGATGACACAAAGACTCCGGTCATCATGAGAAAGATTCCCACAGCGAAGCCAACAATAGCGAGGTTCTCAATGAACCCCTTCGCCTCGGACACCACCAAGACAAGAGCAAGCAGCAACCACAAGGTACCCGTTGAGAATAGTGAGGCCGGACCGAGTCTACTCACCTCCTCATCCTGACCCGGCGACGCACCACCCTGAGCTTTTCTCGCCCGCCACCACCACTGAACCAAGGGGAATATTGGTGCAAGTACGACCCCAGGAACTACAGCAAAGTAGGGAAAGCCCACATGCATTCCAGCCGCAGTAACGAGTGAAAACCATGCCGCGAAGGCGGGAATCACAAACCAGGGAGAGCTCACATTAGCACCACGCACATCCACCACCTGATTTTCTCGTTACTGTGCTTAGCGCCGAAACCCATATGATTCTCGACCCTGCAAGCATATTTGCAATCATGCTCCTTCCAGAATCTCCCTCGCTTCCCGACGAAACCCGCACTGAACGCCAGCTCAGAAGGATTCAACTCCACCCCACAACCATCCGAGAAGTACCATAGCTAGCGCCAACACTACGAACACATCCGACGGCCAGAACCAACGCCAGGGAGTCCTCGCTATCCGGGGGCGACTCAGCCCGTCGAAACGACCATCGGGAATCATCCTCCTGATGGCCAACGCAGCTGCATCCACCCTTCGCACAATGCGGTCGAGCAGTGAGCCACCAAAGCAAAAGGGAACCACTACCTGGTCGTCCAAGGTATGAATCTCAAGGCCAGCACCTGACCCGAGAGTGACCGTTCGGATGGCCCCATAAGGAACGTCGACCTTACCCAACATTCCAAAAACGGTTATAGATCCTTCCCTGACTACAATACGACAGCTCCCGTAGCGGGCAAGAAATGCCACCAGCCCGCAAACCGCCGCCCCAACATACATGTCATCTCTTACGAAACTTGAACTAGCGATCACTGCCACTACATACGTCAGCAGCGAGGCAATAGAACCTACCCACGCCGAAACCAGCCATGAAATTCTCCGAAGAACACCGTTCCGTGGAACTTCGGACTTAGTCGAACTCAGCACCCTCTACCATCCAATGCACTTGCGGAACCCGCACCACAAAAGGCATAGGAGAATTGGGAGTTGATGCCGATATTGACAGCCGTCTGCGGTCGATCGATTACGCTCGCATATACCGTACTCGTATCCCGGTACCAGATCTTCTTACCTCCCCCAACTCCTCGAAACTGCGGATTTCGACTCTTTGACTTATAGGGTAGACCCGCCTTCGTTCTGACAGGAACTGTCTGGCGTGAAACTGCCCCGGACGCAAAAGCTTCTCGCCAGCTTCCCGCACCCATCACCTTTTTAGCAAAAATGGTGGCACCCCCGGCACCAGCAAACCCCCACGCGAGGTCAACCCCGTACTGTCCCATGTCTACCCCATCTCCAAGGAAGTGGTCTCCGCCCAGCTTGACGGTTGCGATGCCTACTCCAACCGACAGACAGCCTCCAACTGTAGCGACGAGGCAGGCCGTGAAGCCGATACCTGGAAGCACTCGGTTTTTCCAGCCGTCCCAGGTGGTAAACGTCTCCTTTGTCCCCCTCCAGAGACTCGTGAAGAAGCTCTCGTTCTTTCTGTTCTCCTCGTTCTTCTTGGCCGCTTGGTCCCTCGCATTCTGGAGACGCTTGCGTTCCTTCTCGGCGGCTGCGGCGACCTGCGATGCGGTGGGAGTCGTGACGCCCTTGCCGCGAGTGTAGACGTGGCGGTAGCCGGTGTGGCGTTCGACGGTGTAGTTCGGTGAGACGGTGCCGCCGACGGACTTGGTGTAGCTCTCGTAGTTCTTGCTGAAGGTGACGGTCTTCAGGCGGCCCTTGCGGTCGTAGCCGCAGTTGTACTGGCCGCTGACGCAGTCGTCCAGTGCCTCGCCCGTGGGGTCGGAGAACGTCGCCGGGTTGTTGTTGCCGTACTGGTAGGGGTTGTGTTGCCGCTGGTCCTCGGGGATCAGCAGGGGGTCGACGGACATGAAGCGTCCGAGCGAGGGGTCGTACTCCCGCGCGCCGAGGTGTGTGGTGCCGGTCGGGTCGGTGGTGCCGCCGACAAATCCGCGGGTGCCGGGCCAGTTGGTGGACTGCTCGGAGCGGAGAGCGCCGAACGGGAGCTGCTTGCGGCGGGTGACCGCCTGTCCGAGGCCCCAGGCGATGGCGATCATCGCGGTTCCCTGGTGGTCGGGGAACAGCAGGGTCACGTCGCGGTTGTCGGTGCGGACGGCGACGGTTTCGCCGCCGTGCTGGTAGTAGCGGGTGGCGGTGACCTTGCCTCCGGGCGCCGACTTGAGTTCGTTGCCCGCAGGGAGGTACGCCGTTGTCGTGCCGTCTCCGTCGCGTGCGACGAGGCGGTCGCCGGCGGCCGAGTAGACGTAGCTCGTCTTGGCCGTGCCCTGGGTGACGGTGGCGAGGTGGCCTTCGGAGTCCCAGGTGAAGGTCTGGTCGCGGGCGCCGCCGGTGCGGGAGGTGGTGTTGCCGAGCGCGTCGTACGTGAAGCGTTCCGTGGGGCCGCCCTCGGTGGTGACCTCGCGCAGCGCGGAGGCGGCGCGGGTGCCGGGCGTGCCGTAGGTGTAGTCGCGCGTCACGTCCTTCTCGCCCGTGCGGGTGGCGTGCTGCGTCTCCTTGGTCCGGTTGCCGGTGATGTCGTAGCTGTAGGAGTGCCAGTAGGCGTCCGGGCCGCCGACGTTTGTCGCGGACGGGTTGGAGGCGCAGGTGTTGGTGCCCGAGCGGGTGGTCCAGGCCTGGGTCAGACGCTGGAGGGCGTCGGTCTGGAAGCACTGGTTGTCGGTCACGGCCTGGGCGTCCTGGCCGGAGACGGAGCGGATGCGCTTGGTGTTGCCGGCGTCGTCGTACGTGTAGTGGGTGTCCTCCACTCTGAGCGCGATGTCGCCGTCGAGGGTGCGGCGCGTGAGCATGCCGGTGTGCTCGTCGAAGTCCCTGGTGTCGTACACCTTGCGGCCGAGTACGCCGTACTCGGTGCGGATCGGCTGGGCGAGCGGGTCGTAGACGACGTTGCCGACGAGCAGTGTTCCGCCGGTGCTGGTGCGCACGGGCAGGTTGCCGGGGCCGAAGACGGTGGTGGTGCGTTCCGAGGGGAGCCCGCCGAGTGCCGGGTGGAGGACCCATTCCTGCACGCCGATGTACTGGTTGTAGCCGTAGGTCCAGCGGTAGGTGCCGGCGAGCGATCCCTCCCTCGTCGGCAGTGTGACGGTGGAGGCGGTGGGCTGGTAGCGGTCGTTGTACGACTGGATCGTCGACGTGTAGGCCTGGCCGCTGACGTACCGGGTGTCGGAGGTCGGTTGGCCCTTGGCGACGGTGTCGTACGTCCAGCTCGCGCGGAGCGTGCTGCCTTCCTTGAGTTCGGTGCGCCGGCCCAGCTCGTCGTAGGTGTGCGTGAGGGCCTTGCCGCGTGCGTCCGTCGTGCGGACGACCTGGTCGAGGTCGTTGTACTCGGTGGTGCTGCGGCCCTTGTCCGGGTCGTTCGACTCGATCTCCCGACCGCGCGCGTCGTGGGTCCAGGTCCACCGGTTGCCGGCCGCGTCGGTGAGGCGCGTCAGCTGGCCGTGTATCCCGTACTCGTAGCGCGCCCGGACGTAGTTGGTGCGGGCGGCGTCGGTGTAAGAGAGCCGTTCGGTGACCTGGCCGCGGGCGTTGGTGACTGTGGTGGTGGCGGTGCCTCCGGCCGGCGGGACGACTGTGGTCCGGTCGCCGGTGTAGCTCGTGGTGGTCCGCTTGGTCTCGTCGCCGAACTTGAGGGCGATGTTGGCCAGGGCTCGGCCTACGCCGTCGTAGGTGGTCCGGGTGGCCGCCGGCACCTTGGTGTCGTCACCGGCGACGAGGGTCGTCGAGGGCTTCCCGGTCGTGTAGTACGGGCTGTACGTCTTCCAGGCGCGGCCCAGGGTGTCGTAGTGGGTCTCGGTGATGATCCGGCCGTTGTCGACGCCCACCGCCGGGGCCTGGGTCTGTCGGGGCCGGAGCAGACCGTCGTAGAAGGTGTGGCTGGTGCTGTAGTAGCTGTCGTACTGGAGCGTCTTGGCGGTGGTCACCACCGGTTTGGTCTTGCTGACGCTGTAGGTGTACGTGGCTGACGGCAGGTTCGGGTTGTCGGTCTTCGGCCAGCCCGGCTCCCATGCCTGTGTGACCCGCCCGAGCGCGTCGTAGGTGGCGTCCGAGCGCTTGCCGTTCGCGTCGACGACCGCGGTCGGTACGGCACGCCGGGGGTCGGTGTGGGTGGTGCTCGTGTGGCCGAGCTGGTTGGTGACGACGGTCCGCTCCGGTGCCCGCAGGGTGGCCGGGACGTACTGGGTCCGGACCGTGCCGCCGGAAGCGTCGGTGGTGGTGAGTACTCGGCCGTAGGTGTCGTAGGTCAGCTTCTGGCTGGTGACGAACCCGGTACCGGCACCGTCGTTCTGGTCCAGGCGCGTGAGCGCGCCAGCCGTGGGCGGCGTGGTGCGGGAGGTGGCGCCGTCGTAGTAGTAGCGCTTGGCGGACACCAGGTCCTCCGGCAGGGAGGGTGTCTGGTCGCACGCCTTGGCGACGGTCCGCGTCTCGGAGACCTGGGTGAGCAGGTTCCGGTCCGTGTTGCGCACGTACTTGGTCGTGGTGCAGCGTTCGTCGCCGGTGACGGCCGTGTCACCGGCGTCGGCCTCCTCGGTCGGCATGCCGTACGAGTCGAAGGTCCGGCTGAGACTGGTGCGGCGGAGCTTGCCGCCGCTGACGGCGGTCCTGGTCTCCTCCAGGCGGACACCGGTGCGCCGGGCCTCCAGGTCGGGCAGGCCTTCCCTGCTGTGGGACGCGGTGACCGCCGAGCGCCACGGCGTGTAGCCGGCGGCCTCGACGAGGTCGCCGCCGACGCCGTTGTACGTCGCGGTCTCCCGCTCCATGCCGGCGAACTCGGGACGGTCTGTGACCGTCTTGCCCTCGCCGTCGGCCACGGCGGCGCCGTTGATACCCCGGAAGTAGCGGGTTTCAGTCAGCGTCTGCTTGTCGTCCGTCGTGCCCACGATGACCTGGACCCGGCCGTAGCCTCGCCGGTCGCCCCAGGTGCGGTGCTTCGGTTTGGTGAACTCGTCCTCGCCCTTGGCCCAGGCGAGACCGCCGAGGTAGCGGTAGGAGGTCTGCTTGACCGGCGCTCCGCCGGTGTTGTCGGCCTCCAGGACCTGCGTCACGTTGTAAGAGTGGAACCAGTCTTCGTACGGCTCGTACTCGGGCCCCGGGTTCTCCGGCGGAGACCACATCACCGGGTAGCAGCGCTTGGTGTTCGAGCTGGGGCTGGGCAGCGAGTCAGCTTTGCACTCCGGCTTGGAGTACGTGACGCCGATCGTGCCGCCGGTCTCCGTGTCGATCGCGTGGACACGGAACCTGTTGTAGGGCGGCACCGGGTCCAGCACACCGGCGACGCGGTTGGGCATCTGCACGCCGCGGAAGTTGACCGTGGGAAGAGTGATCGGCTCGCTGCCCGTGTGGCCGGTACGCCGCACCGACCTCAGCCACAGCGGTGGATCGTTTCCGTCTCCGGTCGACGGGAAAGCGTGCGTCAGCCTCCAGGAGTCGACCTTCTGGTAGCCGTTCCCGGTGAGGACCGAGGTGGTGACTCCGGTCAGCCGCTTGCGCGTCCAGTAGGAGGGCGACGAGTTGTCCTCGCAGTCGTCACCCGACTTGCAGTACTGGTCGAACGGGACGTCCCGCCACTTGCTCGCGTTCGCCTTGGTGAACTTGGACGGAGCGCAGTCGAAGGTGTCGGTGACGAAGCAGCGCTCGGACACCGTGAAGTCGACCTTGGCGGCGGCCTGGTCGGCGAACATGCGGTTGGACTTCAGGCCGTACTCGACCCGCTTGAGGTACCCGCCGCGGGTGTAGGCGGTGGGTGTGCCCTTGCCGGTGCTGGCGTTCATGTTGCGGGCGTAGCGGTTGGTCTCCTTGTTCCAGTAGTAGGCGACCGCGTTGCCGTGTCGGTCGACCGCGTAGTCGAGGTTCCACCGCCACGCCTGCTGGCACCAGGAGTCCTTGAACGCCGTGGCGTGGCAGGGCTCGCCGCTGTGGTTGCCGAAGACCGGGACCGTCCAGGTGGAGTTCGTCTCCGGCTTGCCTTCCGACCAACCGGGCAGCCGGTTGTAGCCGAAGTAGTAGCGGATGCCCTCCGGGCTGGTCACCCGCCAGTACTCGCCATCGTTGTCACCGTTGCCACGGTTCATGCTGGTCAGTCTCGCGACCCTCGTACCGTCGTCGTCCTGCTTGCGCCACTCCGAGCCGTCCTTGACGAGTTCGGAGGACGAGCCGCCGAGGGAGAGTGTGGCGTTGTCCTTCTTCCAGCACTGGTCGCCGACACGGGTGGTGTTGTTCCCGTCCTTCTTGTCGTCCTCACAGGAGACGTAGCGGCGTTCGATGAAGCCGGGGTCGAGGGACCAGCCGTCACCGATCCAGTTCGCCTGGTTGTTGGTGGCCGCGGTGCGTCCGTCGACGGCCTGGGAGGAGTAGCCGAGGGACATGTCCGGCCCGAAGTCGCCTGGTACGGAAGGTGTTTCGAGCGGGTACGTCCAGGTGAAGCCGCCTGAGGACCCTCCGGCGCTCCACGTGCCCGACGGGGCGAGAGAGGTCGCCGTGAAGTCTCCGGCGCCACCCGCCGCGGCGGCACTCACGGCGAGCAGCGTGGTTCCCCCCGCCGCCGCCATACGTGTCGCCGAGTTGCGCATCAGCGGAGAGGAGGCGACCGGGGCGCCCATGGCCGACTCCTCACGGTCGGCGGCGTCCAGTCGAACCGAGGCGGTGAGGGTGTTGCTCTCCGGGTCGTTCTCGGACTCGATCGTCGAGTCCGGCGCGCAGCCCTTGCGGCCCGGCGTCGTGAGGGCACACTCGGGCAGCTCACGCAGTTGCAGTCGGGAGGACCAGCCTCCGCCGTACATGTCGCGGAACCCGGAATAGTCGATGGAGAGGTCTGCCGTGCCCTTCGACGCGCGCTTGCCGTAGCCGCGCACCGCGAGAACGACTCCGTCAACGCCCGCCGCCTCCGCGGCGGCGCGGCCGAGGACCTGGACCTGGACCTTCTCGGGGCCTGCGCCGCCTCGGGGCCGCAGCTTCACAGGTAGCGAGCCGGCTCGTCCGGTCCTGTCGCCAGCGCGCTTGCCCGTCATGTCGAGCGTCGCATGCCCAACCGACGGCCAGGAGGCCCGCCGCGGTCTCGAGTCGCGTTCTGCCGTCTCGTCGACGAGGTCGATACGGGAAGGCCTGACGTCGGTGGTGGGCACCGGGTCAGGCTGCTGGGTCCCACGCAGGCTCAGCTGAGCCGCCGCGGCGACCGGCGCGCCGAGCAGGCCGGTGAACAGAACACCGACGAGCGCCGCGCAGGTGCCACGCGCCCAGCCGCCTCTGCGCTTTCCCTTGCCGTACCAGTCCGAAGACATGACGGACTTCCCCCCACCCCAGTTTCACGGTCGTAAAAGCCTCGTGAAGGTAGCACCGCAATAGACGCCTCGACAGCACTCCACAATGAACCTTTATCGGCCCGTTATTCAGGCCCGGTGGTTCCCGCAAATCACCATATCAGCGACAGCAGGCCCGATCGCACCGTATATCGGGCGCGGCCACACATGCCCAGGTCAGCGCGGACCTGTTCAGGACATAGTGGGCACTTCCGACATGATCAACAAAGGGGCTATCGACACCCACCACGCACTTTCCATCCTATTCCGGAGGCGCATACAACCATCAGCAGAAGCCGCGTATCTGACGCGTCGACCACAGCTGTGTCTTGCGAAGAAACGGGAAAGGAAAAGTAATGAGAATTCCTCGCTCAAAAAGCCGAGCGAGCGCGCGAAGAAATCGTTCAGTTCTTGCGGCCGCGCTCACGGCGGCCATCGTGGCGCCTCTCGTGGTGGCGCTGCCGTCGGCGCAGGCTGCGCCTCTGGAACCACCGACAGACGACGCGCCCTCCGCACAGGCGTCCCCGGCGGACGAGGCGGCCCTGAACAGGGCGGCTGAGACGGGCAAGGCTGTTGAGGTCCTCGCCCGGCGAACCGAGACCTCCCAGGTGTTCGCCAACCCGGAGGGGGACTTCACCGAGGAGGTCTATGCCGTCCCTCAGTGGGTGCGCAAGCAGAACACGCTCGTCGACGTGGACACGAGCCTCACCAAGAACGACGACGGGACGCTTTCGCCCGCCGCCACCGAGATCGGCATGACCTTCTCCGGGGGCGGCGACGGACCGCTGGTCACACTCACCCGGGAGAACCGCTCCCTGTCGGTCGGTTGGCCTCGCCCCCTGCCGAAGCCCTCCGTGGCGGACGACACCCTGACCTACCCGGAGGTGCTTCCGGGCGTCGACCTGAAGGTGAACGCGCGGAGCGAGGGGTTCGGTCATGTTCTGGTCGTCAAGAACGCCACAGCGGCCCAGAACCCGGGCCTGAAGAAGATTCACTACCAGCTCTCCGGCGATGGCCTCGAGATCGCCAAAGAAGCGAACGGCAGCCTCCGCGCCACCGACCCGGCGGGCCGCGACCGCTTCCACGCACCCACACCGGTCATGTGGGACAGCTCCGCAACACCGCTGGATCCCACTGAACCGGCAGGCCTCAAGGTCAACTCGGCCGGCGCACCCCTCGACGCGGCCACCACCGAGGCGGACGCGGGAGGCCGCCAGGCCGAACTCGGGGTGGAACTGGAGGGGGACCGGCTCACGCTCACCCCTGACGAGGAACTGCTGACCGGCGAGGACACCACGTACCCGGTGTTCATCGACCCCAGCTACACGGCCTCGGGAACCCGGCATTCCTGGGCGATCGCCTACAAGAAGTACCCGAACGAGAGCTACTTCAACGGCAACAACTGGCGGAACTCGAACGGCTCGGTGGGCACCACCACCGCAAGGGCCGGCTACGAGAACCACACCAACGGCACGTCGCGGTCCTACTTCCGCATGAACACGACCAACCTCCAGGACCCGGCACGCGTCATCAAATCCTCCAGGTTCACCATCAAGAACACCTGGTCGTGGTCGTGTTCGGCACGCGAGGTCCAGCTCTGGCACACCGAGTACCTCCGCTCGGACATGACCTGGAACAAGCAGCCGGCCCGCAAGTCCACCCTCGACAAGGTCAGCGCCGCCAAGGGCTACAACAGCAGCTGCCCGGCCGGGAACCTCGCGTTCGACACGACCAAGGCGGCGAAGCAGTCACAGGCCAACACCTGGAAGACACTCACCTTCGCGCTGAAGGCCACGAGCGAGACCGACGTGTACGGCTGGAAGCGGTTCGACGCGAAGTCGGCGAAGTTGACGACCACGTACAACACCCGTCCGAACGTTCCGACCAGACTCGACACGTACCCGGTCTCCACGAACAACGAGCACGGCTGCGGCGACAAGGCGCCCTACCAGTACATCGGCAACACCGACTTCTACCTGCAGGCGAGGGTGTCGGACCGTGACGGCGGCACCGTACGAGCCGTCTTCCACCTCTGGCCGACCGGCCACAACAACGGTGGCGACGGTCTGATCATCAACAGGACGGTGTCGGTCAGCTCAGGGTCCGTCGCGTCTGTCAAGGTCACCGCGGCGGCGCTGAGGCCGCACCTCGGCACCGCGAACGGAAACTTCTCCTGGAAGGTGCACGCCTCGGACGGTGAGCTGTCCAGCGACTGGTACCCGGCCAAGGGGCAACCCGGCTGCCGCTTCGTCTTCGACCCGAACCGCCCGAGTACCGTCCCCGAGATCAACTCCACTCAGTTCCCGAACGGTTCGAGCGGCTGGCCGCCGAACACCGCGTCCGTGAGAACACAGGGAACCTTCACCATCGGCAGTGGCGGCGTGAAGGACATCGTCGAGTACGAGTACTGGACGAGCTGGGACTCCACACTGCGCAAGGCCAAGCCCAGCACGACCGGCGGAAGTGTGTCGGTGAAGCTCACACCGCGATCGGCCGGCTCGAACTGGCTCTACGCACGGAGCCTCGACCGTGCGGGCAACCGTTCGGACAGAGCGAGCTACATCTTCTACGCGAACGGCCTCTCCGTCCCCGACAAGCCGGGAGACATCAACGGCGACGGCAACGCGGACATGTGGGCGATCGGCGCGGACGGCCACCTCCGGCGGGTTCTCGGTGCGGGAGACGGCAGCCTCACACGCTCGTCCCACCTGGCCCACGCAAGCGACTGGGGTGCCATGAAGATCACCCATCGCGGTGACTGGAACGACGACGGCTACGAGGACCTCATCGGCCTCGGTCACGACTCCCGGCTGGACCGGCACCGGATGTTCGTCTTCCCCAACAACGGAGCGGGCGCCGTCTGCACCAACTGCACCGACCTGCGGGCCCAGGAGCTGACCGTCTACGACGAGACGAACAACCGCTGGAAGAACGGCGTCCGGCAGATCCTCGCCGTGGGAGACGTCGACGGCCCGCTGGACACCAACGGCGACGGCAAGTTCGACACGCACGGCTATCCGGACCTCGTCGTCAACGACGGCCGGTTCCTCTGGCTCTACTACGGTGACCCGGACCACCGCCTCGACTCCTCACGTGAGCCCGTCCTCCTTGCCGGCCCCGACGAGCCCATCGCCCCGGGCGTGACGAACCTCAACGACGTCACCCTCGCCGCACCGGGCGACTACAACGGCGACGGCCGCGTCGACCTCGTCGTCAGGTTCGACAAGACCGGAGAACTCTGGGTCTACTACGGCGGCACGCCCGACGGCGCCGGAATGGCAGACCCGAAGTACCGCAAGCTCGTCGGCACCAACTGGAAGCCGGCCAGCGTGCCCCTCTTCACCGCCGCTCCGGACGCCGACAACAACGGCAAGTTCGATCTGTGGGCCACGACCCCTGGCTCCGGGAACATGAGGATCTTCAAGGACTACGACTTCAGATCCACCACCCACCCCACCGCGACCGCCGCGAACAGCGACTCGCTGGTATACGCGACACTCGGGTGACAGCCACCGTGCACATCGCCTCCGGGGCCGCCCCTTTCAAGGGCGGCCCCGGAGCCGTTTCGCGTGACTCATCCGTGCGGCTGGGTGAAGCGGAGCATGTTGCCGGAGGGGTCGCGGAAAGCGCAGTCGCGGACGCCGTACGGCTGGTCCAGCGGCTCCTGGAGCACCTCGCCGCCGGCGGCGCGGATGCGTTCGAAGGTGGCGTCGCAGTCGTCGGTGTGGAAGATGACGCCGCGCAACAGCCCCTTCGCCAGCAGTTCGGCCATGGTCTGCTTGTCGGCGGCGGAGGCGTTCGGGTCGGCGAGCGGCGGTTCGAGCACGATGTTCACGTCCGGCTGCGAGGGCGATCCGACGGTCACCCACCGCATGCCCTCGAAGCCGACGTCGTTGCGTACCTCCAGGCCGAGGACGTCGCGGTAGAAGGCGAGCGCCTTGTCGTGGTCGTCGACGGCGATGAAGCACTGGGAGAGCTTGATGTCCATGTGCCTCACGCTACGACCGGGGGCCGGATCCGGCTTCTCCGTTCCTGACCGGTCGCGTGTGGATCTTCGCGTAGCAGGGTGGGATGGCCGCGCCGTCGGAGTGGTCCCGGGCGCGGTAGGCGCTCGGGCTCTCGCCGACGAGTTCCGTGAAGCGCGAGCTGAACGACCCCAGTGACGTACAGCCGACCGCGAAGCAGACGTCGGTCACCGACATGTCGCCGCGCCGCAGCAGCGCCTTCGCGCGCTCGATGCGCCGCGTCATGAGGTAGCTGTACGGCGTCTCGCCGTAGGCGGCGCGGAAGCTGCGGGCGAAGTGTCCCGTGGACATGAGTGCGACGCGCGCCAGCGCCGGGACGTCCAGCGGCTTCGCGTAGTCGCGGTCCATCACGTCCCGCGCCCGCCGCAGCCGGGCCAGGTCCTCCAACGTCGTCACCCTGCCACGATCCCACAGCCGGCCGGCCCGTCCACACCGTCGGACCGCGGCGTCGGACCGCGTCCGGGCCTGTGCGCCCGGCCGCACGCGGGCGGGCCAGGAGCCGCCTGGGTGTGCGTCCGCGCCGGGAGTGGTCCACTGGAAAGGGGGCTGGACCGGCACTGGGAGGCGAGATGTACGTCCTGCGCGTTCAGCACGCCGTACACGACTACGCGGAGTGGAAGGCGGCCTTCGACAGCGATCCGCTCGGCCGCGAGAAGGCGGGAGTGAGGAGCTACCGCGTCCTGCGCCCGGTGGACGACCCGAGCGCCGTCATGATCGACCTGGAGTTCGACACCGCTGCCGAGGCGGAGGCCCTGGAGGTCGCCCTCAGAGACCTGTTGACCAGGGTGACCGTGGCGGTCGACCCGCAGACCCGGGTCGTCGAGGTGGTGGAGGCGGAACGGTACTGAGACTCGGCGTTGCGGGCGCCCCGACTAGCGCGCGACGCGATGCCGCAGGTAGACGACCTTCGAGGCGAAGGTGCGCGTCTCGACGAGTTCCAGGTCGACGCGCTGCTCGTTCCGGGGAAAGTACGGAATGCCACCGCCGACAAGCACCGGGTAGACCATGGTCCGGTACTCGTCGATCAGTCCCGCCGCGGCCGCGTCGGCGGCGAGCGTCGCGCCGCCGATCGCGATCTCGCCCTCCCCGGGCTCGGCCCGCAGCCGTTCGATCTCCTCCGCGAGACCGCCGGAAAGCAGGCGCGCGTTACCGCGCACCTCCGACAGCGTTCTCGAGAACACCACCTTCGGGAGCGGGTTCCAGAGCGCCGCCCATTCGAGCGTCGCCTCGTCGGCCGAGGGGTCCTGGTCGGCGGTCTCCCAGTACAGCATCGTCTCGTACAGCCGCCGCCCGAGCAGATGGACGTCGACGTTCCGGATGTCTTCGATCCAGAAGCGGAAGACCTCCTCGTCCGGCGCCGTCCAGTCGAAACGGCCGTCCGGCCCGACGATGTAGCCGTCGAGCGAAACGCCCATCGAATAGGTCACGCTACGCATCAGAAGACCTCCCGGGTGACTGGTTTCGACCGTAAGACCGACGACCGCCACGGGTTCACCACGACGCGCACTCGTCAGGAATCGATCGGCGGCAGCTTCAGACGCCGCCTCGTGCGGCTCTTCCGCCGGGCGAGGGCGTTGCGTCCCGTCCAACGCCAGTAGTTCGAAAGCCCAAGACCCATCCCCATCACGGCGCCCGAGACGAGGATGGCCGGTACTCCGAGCGCGAGCGACCCGAGCAGCATGCAGAAGCCCACCGGAACAAGCCACCGGAACCACGGTTCACCCGCGCGGCGCAGTGCGTCCCACACCAGGAACAGGAGCACCGCGAGCACTCCCAGCGCGCCCACGACCGGAACACCGGCCGGCGTCACGTTGAGAGCGGAGTAGACGGTCATCACGGTCACCTCGCTGTCAGCGCAAGAAGAGCAGGAGCGCGGCGGCGACGAGCAGAAAGCCGGGTCGTCGGTGGCGGGGTCGGGGGT
>NZ_VJYK02000122.1 GCF_007097205.2 Streptomyces alkaliterrae | reverse complement strand
CTGTTGTGGTGGCGGTTTCGGTGTCGGTGGTGTCGGTGGTGTCGGTGGTGTCGGTGGTGTCGGTGGTGTCGGTGGTGTCGGTGGTGTCGGTGGTGTCGGTGGTGTCGGTGGTGTCGGTGGTGTCGGTGGTGTCGGGATCATGGGGGTACCGCATCGGCGGCCTCACATGTGCGGTGGCGGGGTGAGGGTGAAGTCCGCCGGCTCGGCGGGTGCCGTCTCGCGCCAGCCGCGGGCGAGCGCGGCCTGTGCGAAGCGCGGGCAGCCGAAGTAGCCGAAGGCAGCAGGAGCGTTGGGCACCAGTCCGGACACCAGCACGCGGGCGACGCGCAGTTCGGTCTCGTTGACGTCCTCGGTGGTGAGGTCGGCGGCGATGACGCGGTGTCCTCCGGCGCGCAGTCGCTCGTCCAGTTCGGCCCGGGTGGCGGCCGGTACCCGGTCGACGGGGACCACTCCGCCGGAAGGCGCGGTGAACCGTTCCGCCAGTGGGTGCACCCGCTCGTCGAGCCAGACCTGGACGTGGGCGCCGAGGTCGCGGACGGCGGCGAAGTGGGTGCCGCTGGAATCGAGGTAGCGGCCGTCGGCACGGTGGTCGAGGTAGAGGCCGCGCGCCAGCAGTCCGGCCTCCACGGACCGGAAGACCCAGCCGTCGGCGTCGGTGACGCCGAGGGTGAACACCCAGGTGTGCACAGCCTCCAGGACCGCCTTGCGGGCGGCCTCCGCCGGGTCGAGGCGGCAGGCGAACCCGGCCGCGTACACGCCGCTCGCCGGGTCGTGCACCAGGGCCGCCGCGCAGGGCGCGAACTCGGAGGGCATCTCGACGATCCACACCCGCAGTCCGCTGCCGGCCAGATCGGCGGCGAGGCCCGGCACACTGCCGGGATCGATGCCGCGCGCGGGCCCGCCCAGTTGCCACCACAGTTCGAGCGCGTCCCGTTCGACGACCTCCAGCAGGCCGCGTTCGACCGCGTCGTCCAGCCCCTGACCGGTGGCGATACCGGCGTAGTTGAGGTGGTGGGTGCGGGGCAGCGAACGCAGCTCGCCCTGCCGCCAGTTGAGGTAGGTCAGGGAGACCGGGGCCCAGCACTCGGCGCGTTGGCCCCCGGGCAGCAGCTCCTGGGCGCGCGCCCACAGCGCCGGGGTGCCGCCGTCCAGCGGCCGGTAGGGGAAGCCGGGGCGGTCGTACTGCCAGGGCGCGTTGCGGGGTACGTCGTCGGGGCCGTACAACCGCAGTCCCTTGGCGAGGAGTTCGTCGGCGGTGGCGCGCAGCGGTTCGTCCCGGTGGCCGGGCGGCGGGACCCGGTTGCCGCAGTACCGTTCCACGGCCTCCGCGACGGCGGCCAGCCGCGCGCCGTCCGGGTCGCCGAACGTGGTGCCCAGTGAGACCCGGTCGGCGGGCCAGGCGCCCAGGTGCCGGGCGTCGGCGACCTCGGCGGTCATCGCGGTGTAGCGCGGCGGGGCGCCCTCGGGGTGCGGCACGGGCCCGACCGAGCGCACGACGCCGCACACGGGATCGACCAGGGCTTCCAGCGGAAGGCTCGTCGGGCGGCTCATCGGCATATCTCCTGTACGGGGTCGACGGATGCGGTGAAGGCGCCGCGTTCCAGGCGCGGCAGCAGCAGCGCACTGCCCTCGGGGATCAACTCCCGTTCGGACGGTGGTTGTTCGGTGGCGGTGAGCGGGTCCTGGCCGGTGTGGGGGTTGCGGGCGTGGGCCGGGAAGTGGTGGCCGGCGATCTCCAGGCGCAGCCTCGTGCCGGCCGCCAGCCGACGGGCGAGCCGCCCCAGCGGGACGGTGAACTCGGCGTCGCCGCCCGGTTGGTGGTGTCGCCGGGCGATGCCGGTGGCCAGCGGGGCGGCGTGTCCGGCCGGGTCGAGGGCGACAAGCCGGGCGACCCAGTCGGCGCTCGGCGTGGCGGAGCGGGCCCGCAGCCGGACCTCGGCGGGGCCGAAGAGGTCGAGCGGGCGCGGCAGCGGTCCGGTCGCCGCCAGCGCGCGGTCGCTCGGCTCCGGCGCCACCGCCAGTTCGTCGGAGCGCACGGGTCGGCGGGGGTCGGCGGTGAAGCGCGGGCCGCCGAGCAGTCGGAGTCCGGTGGCGCCGCCGAGCGGCAGGGCGTGGCCGGGGGCGGTGCTGTCGGTGGTGAGCCACAGCGGGCTGCCGCCGAGCGCGACGACGCCGCGGTGGCCGGGCGTGAGGGTGTCGGCGAGTGCGGCGCGTGCCCATCGGGCATAGAGCGGACCGAGGGGCAGCCGGTGTGCGGGGTCGGCGTCGGGGCCGGGTTGGGCGGTCAGGCCGTGCCCCCAGGGACCGATGAGCAGCCGGGCCGTCGGCCCTCCCCATCGGCTCCACAGCCGTTCGGTCTCTGCGGTGAAGGTGTCGTGGGTGCCGCCGACGGCGAGCAGCGGGGTGGTGGCGTCGGCGGCCCGGTCGAGCAGCCGCCCGTACGGCGCCTCCCACAGCGCGGTCCAGCCGGGAAGCGGGCGGCCCAGGCGCCGGGGCAGGTCCGACACGGGGAGGTGGTCGAGCAGTTGGGGGTCGGCGGTGAGCGCGTCGGCGAGCGCCGAGGGGTCGCCGACGCGCCGACCGCCGTGGGCGGTCCACCAGCCGACGCGGTCGTACAGCCGCTCGCAGCCGTCGGGCTCTCTGGCGGTCTCCGCCGGGCCGAGGACGGGGACGGCAGCGAGGACGGCGTCCGGGCGGGCGTCCCCGGGGGCGTCGAGGGCGAGGGTGAGCGCGCAGTAGGCGGCGTAGGAGCCGCCGGCGGCCACGATCCTGCCGTCGGACCAGGGGCGGCGGCGTATCCAGCGGGCGGTGGCGGTGCCGTCGCGGTCCTCGGTGGTGTAGGGCCGCCAGTCGCCGTCGGAGTCGTGGCGGCCGCGTACGTCCTGGGCGACGGCGGCGAACCCGTGCCGGGCCCAGCCGGCCAGCTCCGCCCGGTGCCCGGTTCTGCCGTAGGGGGTGCGGATGAGCACGGTGGTGAACGGCCCTGGCCCGGCCGGGAGTTGGACGTCGGTGGCCAGGAGGGCGCCGTCCGGGGCGGGTACCCGATGGGTGCGCGCGGCGGACGGGCGCGGCCGGGCGGGGGTCGTCGGCGTGGCGGTCATGGCGTTCCGCGGCGTCGGGGGGCGACCGGCGGTACCGGCAGGACGGGGTGGTTCTCGACGGTGAGGTCCCGCAGGTCGACGCGGCGCAGTCGGCGGCGGGCAGGCAGGCCGCCCTCGCCGGGGGCGGCGCCCGCCCAGTCGGCCAGGTCGGCGGCGAGCAACGCGGCGATGAGCGCGGCGGCGGGCCCGGTCAGCGGTGCCGGGTGGCCGGTGGTGCGCGCGCCGCGCCAGTAGGCGGCGAGTTCCCGGTGGGCGGGAGTTGCGGCGAGCCGGCGGGCGCGTATGTGGGCGGAGGTGACGTCGCCGGGTAGCGCGGCGAGCGGTTCGAGCCACGCCTGCCAGCCCTCGCGGTGGCAACGCAGCCAGGCGACGCCGCGTTCGGGGAGCCGGTCGGCGGCGTCCCAGAGCCCTGGCGGGACGGGTCCGTCCAGGCACCAGACGACGGCCGCCGGTGCCGGCGGGCACTCGGGCTCGTCGAGCAGCGTGGCCAGTTCGGCGGGTTCGGTGGGCCGGGGGTCGGCTCCGGCGGCCGCCAGGAGCGCGGTCAGCGGGCCGGTGATCCGCTCGTCGCCGAGCAGCCATACCGTGCGGCGGTCTGCGGCCCATGCGGTGGTGGAGGGACGTGCGGTGAGATAGCCGGCCTGGTCGAACGCGCCGGTGAGCCGGTCGAGTTCGCCGGAGGGCGCGTCGAGGCCGTCGGCGCCGGTGTTCGAAGCCGCGTCCCCGGCGAGGTGGGCGAGCAGTCTGGGCACGGGCGCCTCACCGGTGTTGACCCGCAGGAACTCCCCGTCGGCGGTCCGCACGGCCAGCTCGGCCACGCCGTCCCCGGCGCGCGCGGGCACGGCGACCACCTCGACACCGGGCGCCAGCCGCCGTGGCGCCGCTGCGGCCGGTCGGACAGTCCCTGGCTGGCTGGACACGATGTGGCCTTTCGTCTTTCGCTCGGTGGTGGCGGCGCGGTACGTCGACGCGCGGCGGGCGGGGGTGGGGCGAGAGCGGCGGGCCCGTCCGTCGCCGGAGCGGGCCCGCCTGGCGGTTACGCCGGATTACTCGCTGTCGGCGTTGCCGTCGACCTCGTCGAAGGGGTTCTCGACGAGCGCGTTGGAGTGCGAGGCCGAGTTGTGGGCCAGCTGGCCCGGGTCGGCGATCGGGGCGAAGATCCGCTCCTGCTCCATGGTGATCCTCCGTAACTCTCTACTGTGCGACGTCCGTTCGGGCGCCACACACAGAGAGTAGATGAAAATGATTATCGTTTACTAGTCGCCGCGGGGTGATCTGGGTAACACACCGGCCACCCGCCCTCCGGGTCGACGCCCACCCGGCCGACGACGTCCAGCACCTCCGCGAGGAACGCCGGCGTCACGACCTCCTCGGGGGCACCGTCGGCGACCACCACGCCACCGCGCAGCGCGACGATTCGCTCGGCGAAGCGGGCCGCGTGGGCGAGGTCGTGCAGCACCATCAGCACCGTCAGACCGCGCTCCTCCCGCAACCGCACCACCGTCTGGAGGACCTCCAGCTGGTGCCGCAGGTCGAGGTAGGTGGTCGGCTCGTCGAGCAGCAGCACCCGGGTGTCCTGGGCCAACGCCATCGCCAGCCGCACCCGCTGCCGCTCCCCGCCGGACAGCGCGTCCACCGGCCGGTCCGCCCACGCGGTGACCCCGGCGTCCGCGAGCGCCCGGGCGACCGTCGAGTCCTCCCCGGCCCGCAGCATGCCGAGCGGCCCGCGCGCCGCGTAGCGGCCCTGCCGCACCAACTGCCGTACGGTCAGGCCCGGCACCGCCGGAGCCGACTGGTGCAGCAGGGCCACCCGGCGGGCCGTCGCCCGTCTGGTCAGCCGAGCCAGGTCGTCCTCGCCCAGCAGCACCCGGCCGGACGCCGGGCGCAGCAGCCCGGCGACCAGCCGCAGCAAGGTGGACTTCCCGCAACCGTTCAATCCGACCAGGGCGGTCAACTCGCCCGGTTCCACCCGCAGGTCGACGCCGGCGAGCACCGGACGTCCCGGGTAGCCGAAGGACACGTCCTCGACCGTGATTCCGACGGCGTCTGCCATCTCAACTCCTGTGTGCATCAAGGGACCCGCTCTTCGGGATTCGGGCGCGTCAGTACTCACGGTCGGGCGTGCGGCGCACCGCGAGCAGCAGCAGGGCCGCGCCCAGGAAGCTGGTGACCGCGCCCACCGGCAGCGTCAGCCGCCCGGCGTCCAGCAGCACCGCCAGCGTCCGGGCAAGTGACTGGGCGAGGGCGTCCGCGACGCACACCACCGTCGCCCCGAGCAGCGCCGCCCCCGGCAGCGTCACCCGCAGGTCCGCGCCGAACACCGCGATCGCCACATGCGGGATGAGCAGCCCCACAAAGCCGAGCGCGCCGACCGCCGAGACCGCCGCCGCCGTGAGGGCCACCGCGCACAGCAGGGCGAGCGCCCGGGCCCGGTCGGCGGCCAGTCCCAGGGCGGAGGCCTGCTCGTCACCGCAGCGCAGCAAGGTCAGCGGTCCGGCGAGCAGCCAGGCCAGCACCGCCCAGGCCAGCGCCCACGGCCACATCAGGTGCCAGTGGTGCCACACCCGCCCCTCGGTGGAACCGACCAACCACTGCACCACGCTGCCCAGTTCACCGGGCGCGACCAGCAGGACCATGGCGGTGAGGCCGCCCAGCACCGCCGAGACGAGCACGCCGTAGACGGCCGTGCCCGCCGGATCCGAGCGCTGCCGGCCGGCGAGCAGCCACAGCAGGCCCGCGCCCGCGAAGCCGCCGACGGTCGCGGCCAGCACGACGGCCGCCGGGGAGTCCCAGCCGGCGAGCCCGAGACCGGTCGCGGTCACCGCGCCGAGCACGGCGCCCGGGGTGACACCGGTGACCTCCGGGCCGGCCAGCGGGTTGCGGAGCGCCGACTGGAGCACCAGCCCGGCGACGCCCAGGCAGGCACCGGCGCCGAGCGCCACCAGCAGCCGGGGTACTCGGAGCTGGAAGAAGACGTGCCGGTCGGTGTGGTCGCCGCCGCCGGTCAGCACCTCCCACACGGCCGGGGGCGACAGCGCGCGACCGGCCAGTACCTGGGCGCAGACCGCCGCCAGCAGCACCGCGCCCAGCAGTACGAACCTTCGGCTGACCGTCGCCGTCATCGCGCGCCTCCCGTCGTGCGGCGCAGCAGCAGCACACCGGCGGGCACGCCGAGCAGTGCGGTCCAGGCGCCGACCGGTGTCTCCACAGGTGCGAGGGCCAGCCGTGCCGGAACGTCGGCGACGACCACCACCACCGCTCCCCAGGCCGCCGACCACGGCAGCCAACTCGCCGCGTTCCCCGCGGGATTGAAGCGCCGGGCCAGCTGGGGCGCGAGGAAGCCCACCCAGGCGACCGGGCCGCACACCGCGACGACGGGCGCGATCAGCACCACCGCCACGGCGAGCGCGGCCAGCCGGGCCCGCCGCACCCGTACGCCCAGGGCCTCGGCGTCGTCGTCGCCGAGGCGCAGCACACCGAGCACCGGCGCGCACAGCACCAGGGCCGGACCGGCCACTAGCAGCCACGGTCCGAGCCCGCTCACGTCGTCCCAGGTCCGGGCGGAGAGCGAGCCGAGCAGATAGCGGTAGATGAGCTGGAGGTCGAGCTGGTCGGCCATCACCATCATCACCAGCAGCGCCGCCTGGAGCGCGGCCGCCACCGCCGCCCCGGTCAGCAGCACCGCCGAAGGGCTGCGCCCGAAACCGGCGGCGAGCAGCGTGAGGGCCCCTCCCAGGGTGGCGCCGGCGATGGCCAGCCCGGGTTGCACCACGGCGGGGATCGAGTACGCCAGGACCAGCGGGGCCGCCACGCCGAGCGCGGCGCCGGAGGAGACGCCCAGCAGTTCGGGCACGGCCAGCTGGTTGCGCAGCGCCTCCTGGAGGACCAGGCCGGCCGCGCCGAGGCAGGCGCCGGCCAGCAGGGCGAGCGCCAGCCGCGGCAGCCGCAGCTCGGCGACGACGAGGGAGGCCAGGTCCTCGGCGCCGCCGAGCAGGGCGCCGGGCAGGGCGTGCGGGGGAACGACCGGGGTGCCCAGGGACAGTCCGGTCACCGCGGCGAGCAGCAACAGGCCGAAAACAAGCAGGGGTTGGGCCCGCCGGAGCCGAGAGCGGTCGCCGGGCGACGCCTCACGCCCGACCGGTGGCCGATGCTCCGCGGGAACGGCGACGGGCGGGGCGCCGGCGGGAGTGTCCCGCGCCCCGCCCGCCGCCCGCGCGAGGGGCCGCCGACTCACCGGAGAGCGGCCGTGGCCTCGTCGAGGACGACGCCCAGCGAGCGGGTGCCGCGCCCCTTGGCCCACACCTCGGAGTCGACCTCGTGCACGTCGCCGTTGCGGACGGCCGGGATCCTGCCCCACAGCGGGTTCTTCGCCAGCTTCTCGGAGAGCTTGCCGTCGTCCTCGCCGAACGACAGGGTCTCCACGAAGAGCACGTCGACGTCCCTGGCCAGGATCTCCTCCAGGCTGTAACTGCCCTCCACACCACGGGACTTCCACGGGTAGCGGGAGATCTTGGGGAACAGCCCGGCGGCGACGTCGGTGCCGGGGGTGGCGACGCCGAAGTTCTCGTCGCTGCCGTAGATGATCAGCGAGGTGAGCTCACTGGGCTTCTTCTCGGCTGCGGCGAGCTTGGCGCGGAAGGTCCGTTCGGCCTTCTCGCCCTCCTCGGTGCGGCCGGTGAGGGCGGCGAGGTCGCGCAGATAGGCGACGCTGTCCTGCCAGTCGTCGGGCTGGACCGGCCAGAAGGTCGTGGCGCCCTTGAGCGCGGGCGCCAGCTTGCCGTGGGTGTCGGTGAGCCCGATGACCAGGTCCGGCTTGTGGGAGAGGACGGCCTCCACCTCGGGGGCGATGAAGCCGCCGGGGATGACAGGGACCTTCGCGGCCTTCTTCTTGCCGAGGAAGTCCTCGTGGGCCAGCAGGGCGTTGTTCGTCGCGGCGGGCGTCAGCCCCAGCTCGATCAGCATGTCGTCGCAGATGGCGACCAGGCACACCACGCGCCGGGGCGCCTTGTCGGTGGCCACGCGGACGCCCTTGACGTCCTTGATCTCGCGGGCGGACTCGATCGGCTCGACCTTCAGCCCGGTCCGGGCCCCGGTGTCCTTGCCGTCGTCGTCCGCCGTCTCGGCGGTTCCGCCGCAACCGGCCAACAGGGAACCCAGTACGGCGGCGGCGATGAGTCGTCTGGCGTGTCGTAGCGCGGTACGCGGCATGGCGGTTCTCGGTTCCTTCTCGACGTGCGGGGCGAGCGTGAACACCTCGGAGGGCGCCCCTTTTCCCACCGAGCAGGCAGGGTACACATGATAATCGTTATCATTACAAGTTTTCACCCGCCCGGAGGGCAGAACCTCATGACCACCGCTCCCCTACTGCTCGTCTCCGACCAGATCGCCGGCCGCGCACGGCTGTTGACCGTTCCGGACGGCACACCGGTCGCCTCCCTGGAGGGCCGTCACCTCGCCGAGCACCCCGGCTTCCTCGCACTGCCCGGCGGTCGGGTGGCCTGCGTCGACGACCGGGCCGGCGAGCTGCTGGTGCTCGATCCGTTCGGCGCCCGCGACGGCGGCCCGCTGGTGGAACGACGCCTTCCCGTCGCCACGCCCGCCGAACAGCTGGCAGCCGACCCCGCCGGGCGGCGCCTGGCTCTGACCACCGGCCTCGGCGACAACACCGAGCCCTGGTCGGAGCTGTTGACCGTGCTGGACCTGGTCGACGGGGACTGCGTCCGCGTCCGCACCCGCCCCGGCGAGCCGGGAGTGACCGTCCTGGCCGACCCGGCGGACGGCGAGAACGCCTGGGTGGTGCTGCGCCACCGCGAACCCGGCGCACTGACCGTGCACCGCTGGTCGGAGCTGCTGGACGCGACACCCGGCTGCCCACCCGCCGCCGCCCACCAGAGCCTGCCGCTGCCACCCGACGGACACGGGGACGCCCAGGACCCGCTGACCGGCCGGGTGTTCGCCGCCACGAGTCAGGGCGTGCACCGGGCACGCCGCCGGGACGGCGTCCTCGTCGCCGAGGAGACACTGCCCTGGCGGGCGCCGGGACGCGGCTACTTCCTCCGGCTCGATCCGCACCGCCGAACCCTGTGGTCGTGCCTGCGCGGCGGGCCCGCCGAGCCGCAGCGCTGGAGCGAATGGACCAACCATGCCTGGCGCCACGAACTCGACGGCCACCGCACCGAGGTGTGCGACCTGGGGCCCGGCCTGGTCTTCCGGATGGCCTTCACCGCGCGGCACGCGGCCTTCACCCGCATCCACCCGGACGGCGACGAACTGCTGCTGCTCGACGCCGAGTCGACCAGCCCCGAGGTGGTGCGGCGGGTGCCGCTGGCACCGATGGACGGCGCGCCGCGAGGCGGCCGCTCGCCCTGGGAGGGTGTGCAGCGGCGGGCCGTCGCGGCCTCTCCCGGCGCGGGTTGGGTCGCGGCCAGCCGCGGAGGGCACGGGCAGGTGGTCCTGCTCGACGCGGACGGCGGCGGGGACCCGCGGGTGCTGGACGTCGGCACGCCGCTTGACCACGGCGGTCGTCTGGTGATGATCGGCGCCGGAGACGGCGCGGAGGGAGATGCCAACGGGCGCTGAGATGCCGCACCGTGGACGAGGCCGGAAGAGGCCGGAGAGGGGAGACCTACAAAAAGCACCTGCCCGGTGCGACGGGGGATGCACACCGGGCAGGCACAACTCCTTTGTACAGCATGTGTAGTCGTCGGCGCATCACCCGCCGTCCCGACAGGGCCGGAGCCCACGCCGGACAATCGAGATCAAGCCACGCCACTCGGGCCATACATCCCCCTTCCGCACCGGTCACGGCCCTGGATCGTCGCATGTGGCGCATGTCAACAGAGCCTCCTCGGCCACCATTCCACCCTTTCTGTTTGGCCGATTCTGAGCGCAACCGGAAACCGACGTCGTCGCCGGTCGCCCACCCCGGGGACCGGCCGCAACACCACGCCGGGAAGCGCCCGGACCAAGATTGTGAACAGATTCACACCAAACCCTTGGCCCGGCGGTGTGATCCGTGCTGAGATGCGAACCACATCTCGCAGCTTCGGGGTGTCGTGCGGACCGGCGGCAGGGGCGCGAGCCGGAGCACGACCAGCGACACACCCGGGGCGGATTTCCGGCTCGAAGGCGCGCTTGGGGAGGGCACTGTGGCGGAACCCGCCAGGTCAGGTCCGGTTCGGCGGGACACCATCCGAGAGCATCCGGAAGGAGACGATCCACTGAGCGCCGCCATCTGGCGGCTCCGCTCCCGAGGCTGCTGGGAGGACGCGGCGGCCCTGCTCGACGTACACGCCGCACGAGAGCCCCGGCAGGCGGTGCGCCGAGCCGCCCTGCTGGTGGAGCGCTGCCTGTTCACCGCGGCAGGCTGGGCGGAGGCGGAGGAGGCCGTACGCGCCGCCGAGGCGGCCGCAACGTCCGACGTCGATCGCGGCGCGGCGGCCTGCGAACGAGGCCAACTCGCCTACGCGGCAACCGTGGTGGGCGGCCGCGACCGCTCCGACGAGGCCCGCGCGGCACTCGGCCGGGCAGCCGCGCTGCTCCCTCCCGACGCCCCCGAACGGGCGCTGCTGGACTTCCGACGCGGACTGCTCGCCGAGTTCCTGGCGGACAGCCCCCAGTCCGCCGAGGCCGCCTACCGGCGGGCACACGCCGCCGCCACCACCCACGGCGACTCGCTGCTGTGTTCCTTCACCTGGCGCCACCTGGCCGGACTCGCCCTGCGCGAGGGGGAGCTGACCGAAGCCCGCCAGGGCTTCGCGGAGTCGCTGCGGATACGTGAGGAGCTGGGCTTCCTCGTCGGCATGGCACCGGCTCTCGTTTCGCTCGCGGACGTCGCGCCACAGGCGGAGGGGGACCGGCTGCGGGCCGAGGCCCACCGGCTCTTCCGGCTCCTCGGCGGCGTTCCCACCTGGCTCGCCGGCCGACTCGCCGCCGCCTGAACCCGGCCGGGTCGGCCGCCCGGCGGAGGCGGAGACTGAGCGCTCCCAGACCGCCCAGACCGCTCAGACCGCTCAGACCGCTCAGACCGCTCAGACCGCTCAGACCGCGAGGATCTCGCGGAGCAGGCGCTCGGCGGTCGGCAGGTCCGGCGCGGTGAGCGCGTCGAGCAGCGCCCCGTACCGGGCGGCCACCCCGCACGCGGTCGCCCGGTCGAGCAGGCCCGGCTGGGCACCCCGGCACAGCTCCTCGACCAGCCGGGTCAGCCGGCGGTTGCCGCACGGCTCGACCAGCGCCGAGTGGAACGCCCGGTCCGCCGCCGCATAACCGGTGACGTCGCCGTTCACCGCGCAGCGCAGCACCTCGTCCGCCAGCGGGCGCAGCGCCCGCCAGCTGCCGGGCGCGCGCAGCCGCACGGCCTGGTGCAGCGCCGGCACCTGCACCATCACCCGGACCTCGGCCAGCTCCGCGACGTCCCGCGCGGTACGCTCGGCGACCCGGAAGCCGCGGTTGGGCACGGTCTCCACCACGCCCTCGCCGGCCAGCTGCTGCATGGCCTCGCGAACCGGTGTCGGGGAGACGCCGAAGCGGGCGGCCAGCGCCGGCGCCGAGTAGACCCGGCCGGGGCTCAGCTCACCGTTGAGCAGTGCCGCGCGCAGCGCGTCGAGTACCTGCGCGCGCACCGACTGGCGACGCGGCCCGGTCGGCTGCTCGCCGTGCACGTGCTCACCGCGCACCGCCTCCGCCGGGCTGGGTCCGCCGGGCCCCTCGAACGGGGCGGACGCCTGCCGGTCCAGCGGTCGCGTCGCGCGCTCGGCGCCGGGGGCCGGCCGCGCCGGATGCAGCCGGCGCTGCTGCGCGGGCACCGCCCGTCCGGGGCCGTGGGCGGCCTCGGCCCCGGTCACCGTCTCCGCGCCGGTCTCGCTCATCCGCCCTCCTGCCCTGACGTCGACACCACTGATTGTCCGAAGAGCACCATAGGCGCAGAGTGCGGGAGATCAAACCTCGATTCCATCAGCTAAGGTAAGGCTTACCTGCTAACGATCGTGGAATCGGGACCGCCGCATGGCCACCACCACTCTCGCTCCAGCCCGGTCCGCCCCCGCGGCGGACACCCCGCTGACCGCCGCGTACGCGCGGCTGGCCGAACTGCTGCCGGCACTCCGCGTACAGGAACTGCGCGAGGGCCGGAGTCTGCCCGTGGGAAACGGTTGGGTGACCACGGAGCAGCTGGCCGCGGGCGGAGGCGTCACCGACTCCTTCCTCTCCTGGGACGACGAGCAGATCCTGCGCGACTACGGGCAGCGGGGACGGCCCGACGTCGTCGCCTCCTTCGGACTGCACCGCTACGCCTGGCCGGCGACCCTGCTGATCACGTTCCCCTGGTACCTGCACCGGCGGGTGCCCCGCCTGCCGACCGGAACCGTCGCCTTCCACCGCGAGGCCGGCCGGCTGGCGGTACGGACCGGTCCCTTCGCCTGCCTGCCGGACGACCCGGCGGCCTCCGCTCCCGGAGCCCGGATCGTGGCGGACGAGGAGGAGCTGGCCGAGGAGGTACGGGCCGCCGTCGCCGAACACCTGGCGCCCGTGCTCGACGCCTTCCGCCCCCGGATGCGGCGCCGCCCCCGCGCGCTGTGGGGCGTCGCCTCCGACGAGATCGTGGAGGGCCTGTGGTACGTCGGCCGACTACTGGGCGAGGAACGCCACGCGATGGCGGAGGCCGAACGAGTACTGCCCGGGGCGACGGGCCCCTATCCGAGCGGCGCCGGGTTCCGCGAACTCCGCGCCGCCGACGGCACCGCCCACGCGACCCGCACCCGGGCCAACTGTTGCCTGTTCTACACACTGCGTCCGCGTGAGGCGTGTGTGACCTGTCCGCGCACCTGCGACAGCGAACGAATCGCCCGCCTGACCGAAGAGAGCTGACACGTTCGAAACCAGATGCCCCAATTCGGCGCAGCCGCCGCCCATTAGCGGTCAGTTAGCGGGAAAGCCCCTGCGAGGGTCGTGAATTCGGCCAGGATGCTCCGCGAAAGCGAAGCCACGGCCGTGGACGGCCGAACTAGGGGCAGCGATGACACTTGCGGCACTGACGGATATCTCGCTCAACTGGGTGCTGGCAGGCACCGTGATGCTCGTCGGCTTTCTTGCCGCCGTGGTGCTGCTGGCCAGGGGACGAAAGCGAGACGACCGCGACGAGGCGGCCGGCCAGAACGACTCCTGGGAGAAGGCGGAGGAACGCCGCAGGCGCAAGGAGACGATCTACGCGACCGCCTCCTATCTCCTGCTCTTCTGCTGCGCCGGAGTCGCCGCCGCGCTCTCCTTCCACGGGCTTGTGGGATTCGGGCGGCAGAACCTCAATCTCAGCGGCGGCTGGGAGTACCTGGTCCCGTTCGGGCTGGACGGCGCGGCCATGTTCTGCGCGGTCATCGCCGTCCGGGAGGCCAGCCACGGCGACGCGTCACTCGGATCGCGGATACTCGTGTGGATGTTCGCCGGAGCCGCGGCCTGGTTCAACTGGGTGCACGCGCCGCGCGGCGAGGACCACGCCGGAGCACCGCACTTCTTCGCGGGCATGTCGCTGTCCGCGGCGATCCTCTTCGACCGGGCGCTCAAGCAGACCCGCAAGAGCGCGCTGCGCGAACAGGGGCTGGTCCCCCGGCCGCTCCCGCAGATCCGGGCCGTGCGGTGGATCAGGGCGCCGAGGGAGACCTTCCGCGCCTGGTCGCTGATGCTGCTGGAGGGCGTCCGCACGCTCGACGAAGCGGTGGACGAGGTACGCGAGGACCGGCAGCGCAAGCAGGAGGAGCGCGCCCGCGCCCGGGAGCAGCGCAAGCTCGAACGCGCCCGGATGAAGGCCCTGGACCGGCAGCACCGGATGTGGCGCAGGGGCGACAACCGGCGTGTGGAGGTGGAGATCACCCCCGGTCAGGCCGCCACCGCGAAGGTCGGGCCGCCGACGCTGGACGCCGGCGAGGTCGAACCCGGGCGGCTGCCGGTGCGCAACCGCCCGGCCCTGGAGGCCGGTCCGGACGAGACCGTCGGCAGCCGTGCCCGGCACGAGGTCGGCGGCAAGGCGGACGAGCATCCGGACGACGGCGGGCAGGCCGGCCCCCGGCTCGACTCGCTGGAGGAGAAACTCGCCGCGATCGAGCGGCAGTTCGGCTGATGCCGTCGCACCGGAGTCGGATTCCCCGTCCGGTGCGACGGCCCTCCCGCCGCCTGCGGAACGGCACCGACCGCCTCGGTCCCGGCGCGCGCTACTCCCAGACGACGACCGCCGTGCGGTCGTCCGCGTAGCCCTTCGCCCGCAGTTGCACGTCGGCGAGGAAGTCCGCGAGGCCCGGTGCCTCCGCGCCCGACCAGCGGTCGGCCAGCACCGCCCGGAACCCTCGCTCCCCACGCATTGGTTCCGCCATACCGCCGCTGCACAGCAGCAGCCTGTCCCCGGGTTCTGCGAGTGAGGTACGGAAGAGGAACGGCGGAGTGACCGGCTCGGACGCCGACCCGCCGGGCGCCGACGGGCCACCTGCCCCCGCCCCCGGCGGCACGCCCGCCTCCAGGCCACCGGCCGGGAGGCCACCGCCCGGGACCGTGGCGCCCGGGACCGTGGCGCCCGGCGGCGCGCTGGGCTCCAGGTCCTGCCAACTCCCGTCCCGGAGCCGGAAGAGACCGCCCGGGCCGACGCCGAAGAACAGCCTGACCTGACAGCGCGGGTCGGCCGGCAGCAGCAGACACCGCAGACCGGCCGTGTAGTCGGCCGGATCAAGCCCCTGCTGGGCGGCGCTCGCCCGAAGCCTGCCGAGGCTTCGGGCCGTCAATCGGCCCAGCCCCGACTTCAACGCCGACCGACGCCCCTCCCGCATGTCCTCCACCAGCCGCGCGCGGCTGCGTCCGATCGCCCCGCCGATCCACTCGCAGACCTCACGGGCCGCCAGATGCCCTGCCGCGGCGGCCCGGCTGCCGCTCGCGACGGCGACCAGGAGCAGGCCCTCGTCCCCCGTCCCGAACCCGGCCGTCAGCAGGGCGTCACCTCGGGGCCGTCCACGGAACCGCCCCGAGTCGCCACGTTGGGACACCGCCCGCACGGTGAGCGCGCCGTGCCTGGTGCCGTCCAGCACCGTGTCGGGCACCAGGTCGCCGAGACGTTCCGGATCGGCGGTGGGCAGCACGGTCGGTTCGGGCTCGTAGGTGGGCGGACGGTCGCCGATGTACTCCCGCTCCCCCGCTGCCCCGCGCCCACGACGCCCACTGCCGCCGGAGGCCTCTGAGGCGGAACGCTCCGAGGCCGCGGTGGCCCGCGAGCGGAGCAGCCGCCGGGTCGTCGGCCGCACGGACCGCTCGGGCGGTGACACGGCCCGGCCGGGGACCGTCGGGGGCTCGACGGCCCCGGACGTTCCCGCCTCGGCCCGCTCGCGTGGGGGCGCCGCGTCGGAAGGTGCGGGCCCCACCCTCGGAGCGGCCGGGCGTTCCGTGACGGCTGGGGGCCTCGGGCCGGTCGATCGACCACGGCTCTGGCCGGGGACCGGGGCGCCCTCCGCCGTTTCCGCACCGACGCCGCCCGGCGGCCCCTCGCCCCCTCGCCCCTGAGCCGGGAGGTCCGGCGCCCGCTCGACCGGGCCGCCGGCACTGTCGGCAGTGGTGCCGGCGGCCGTGGCCGTCTCGGTGTCCGTCCCGGCGGGGGGCTCGGTGCCGGTGGTCTGCGGACGTGGCGGGGGT
>NZ_VJYK02000121.1 GCF_007097205.2 Streptomyces alkaliterrae | reverse complement strand
CCCTCCTGTCGCGCGGCTCCGGCGCGCGAGGAGCGGCGGGAGCGGCACGCGGCGGCTCCGGCGGCCCGCACGGCGGGGGGTCGCGTAACAGCGGCGGCGGGTCGCGCGGCGGGGGCGGGCGCTCCGGCGGGAGCGGACGGCAGGGCCGAGGTGGGCGGCAGGGCTGGGCGCGGCGGCTGGCGATGTTCACCGCCGGTGGCGTGCTGGCCGTCGGCGGCTGCGGACACCTGGTAATCGCCGGCGTCGGCTCCGGCATCGACCGGGTCGACCCGTTCGGCGACCTCAAGAACCGGCCGTCCGCCGGCCGAGGGCTGAACTTCCTGGTCGTCGGCGTCGACCGGCGCGACGGCCTGTCCAAGGAGGAACGGCACCGCTACCGGCTCGGCGGCGCCGCGTGCAACTGCACGGACACGATGATGCTCGTCCACCTCTCACAGGACCGGAAACGGGCCAGCGTCGTCAGCCTCCCCCGCGACAGCTACGCCGTACTGCCCGCCCACGCCGACCCCGCCACCGGCGAGCGCCGTCCGGAGACCCGGCAGAAGCTGAACGCCGCCTACACCCGCGGCGGCCCGGGACTGACCGTGCGCACGGTGGAGCGGATGACCGGCGTCCACGTCCACCACTACCTCGAGATCGACTTCACCAGCTTCATGCGCGCCGTCGACGCGTTGGGCGGCGTGGAGGTCTGCACCGTCCGACCGCTGAAGGACAAGCAGTCGGGCCTGGACCTGCCGGCCGGGAAGACGAGGCTGAACGGCCCGGAGGCGCTTTCGTACGTCCGCGCCAGGTCGGTGGACGGCTCGGCGGACATGGGACGGATGCAGCGGCAGCAGCGCTTCCTCGCCTCGGTCATCGACCAGGCCGTCTCCGACGGAGTGCTGCTCAACCCGATGCGCTTCCAGAAGGTCGGGGCCGCGATGCTGGACTCGGTCCGGGCCGACCGGAACTTCGGCAACGAGGAGATGCTGGCGCTCGGCCGCGCCATGCGGGACTTCGACGCGTCCTCGGCGGAGTTCACGACCGTTCCGCTCGCGCAGACCGGCTACCGGGTGAAGGGCCTCGGAGAAACGGTTCGCTGGCACAAGGAGAACGCGGACAGGCTCTTCACCGCCCTCCGCGAGGACCGGCCGCTGGCTCCCGCCCAGGAGCGCGACCGAGAGGCCGCCGCCAAGGAGCGGGAGGAACGGCGCCGCGCGGTGCCCGTCGAGGTCGCACCCGGCAGCGTCCGCGTGCAGGTCGACAACGGCACCGGCAGGGCCGGGCTCGGCCACCGCGTGGACACCGAACTGCGGGACACCGGCTTCCAGACCACCGGCATCCCAGGCAACGCCGAACGCGGCGACGTGGAGACCACCGAGATCGCCTACGACCCGCGCTGGGACCGCTCGGCGAAGGCCCTGGCCGCCGCCCTGCCCGGCGCGGAACTACGGAAGGTGAAGGGCCAGGGCCCGCTCATGCGCGTCACGCTCGGCGCCGACTTCACCGAGGTCACCCCGGTACGCGAAGCCGAACCCGGGCCCGACCCCGCCGCCCAGCGGGAGCACGGCTACAGCGCGCTGACCGGCGACCAGGTCAGCTGCGGCTGACAGCGCCGCGGCCCCGCCTTGCCCGGGCCCCGGCCGGTCCTCGCGCAAGTCAGTCGTTCAGTCCCTCGGCGGCGCGGCGGTCCCGCAGCTCCTTGATCGCCCGGCGCCGCGCGAGCCGGTGGGTCCGCCGGATCTGGGCCTCCTGGTAGCGGCGCTCGTCCCGCTCGGTCTCCGGGACCACCGGAGGCACCGGGCGCGGCTTGCCCTCCGCGCTCACCGCGGCGAACACAAGGTAGGCGGTGCCGACCTGGGTCGGCGGCGTCGACTCGTTCCACCGCTCGGCGAGCACCCGGACGCCCACCTCCATCGAGGTCCGCCCGGTCCAGTTGACCTGGGCCTTCACATGGACGAGGTCGCCCACGCGGACCGGCTCCAGGAAGACCATCTCGTCCATGGACGCCGTCACCGCCGGCCCCTCGGAGTGGCGGCCGGCGACCGCGCCGGCGGCGTCGTCGACCAGCTTCATGATCACACCGCCGTGCACCGTCCCCAAGAGGTTGGTGTCGCTGTGGGTCATGATGTGGCTGAGCGTGGTGCGTGACGCCGAGGTCGGCTTCCCCGGAGGTGCGCTTTCCGGGACGCTGCTGGCGAGATCGGTCATACCCCCACCCTAAGCGGGTCCCGACGCCGCTCCCGCCTCGGAAGCGGCTCCGCACCGTGACACCGGCCACCCGACTATCACATCGGCGGGACCAAGCCGACGTAATGCATCAGAACTGCTACAGGAACGCTCCGGTCCGCCACCCGGCCTGTCCTGGCGCCGCCGTGGGCGTGCACACTGCTGCCCATGAACGACTGGCCCGAGGGGTGGAGCAGCAACCGCAACGGCGGCGAGCGGTACGGACGCGGCGCGTACAGCCCGCGGCCGGAGGGCGCCCGTGCCATGCCGACCGTCCGGCGCGACCGGACGGCCCACGCTCCCGGTGTGCCGTCGCAGGCCGCCGGCAGCCACGACGGCTACGGCAGCGGCACCGTCTACGGCGGCGGTGCCGGTGGTGACGGATCCGGCGGCGGCCGCGCCGAGGCGCGCCCCCGGCCGAACTGGGGCCGCCGGATCAAGTTCACCGCGCTCACCCTGGCCGTCGTCCTGCTGGTGACCGGCGTCGCCACCTACTTCTGGGCCGACGGGAAGATGCGCCGCGAGGTCGACCTGGCGAAGGTCGAGGAGCGCCCCTCCTCCGGCGAGGGCACCACGTATCTGATCGTCGGCTCCGACAGCCGCGAGGGCCTGAGCCGCGAGGACCAGAAGCGGCTGCGGACCGGCTCCACCGAGGGCAAGCGCACCGACTCCATGATGCTGCTGCACCGTGGCCCCAACGGGAACACGATGGTCAGCCTGCCGCGTGACTCCTGGGTGACGATCCCCGAGTTCACCGGCTCCTCCAGCGGCAAGCGCATCCCCGCCCAACAGCAGAAGCTCAACGCCGCCTTCTCGATCGAGGGCCCCGAACTGCTGGTCCGCACGATCGAGTACAACACCGGGCTGCGCATCGACCACTACGCGGAGATCGGCTTCGGCGGGTTCGCCGGCCTGGTGGACTCGCTCGGCGGCGTCGAGATGTGCTTCGACAAGGCCGTGAAGGACAAGAACTCCGGCGCGGACTTCCAGCCCGGCTGCCACCGCCTCGACGGCGCCGAGTCGCTCGCCTTCGTCCGCAACCGCTACAACGCCGAGGGCGGCGACCTCGGCCGCACCAAGAACCAGCAGAAGTTCCTCGCCGCCCTGGCGGACGAGAGCGCCACGCCGAGCACCGTGCTCAACCCCTTCCGGCTCTACCCGACCATCGGCGCGGGCCTCGACTCCCTCATCGTCGACAAGGACATGAGCCTGTACGAGCTGGCCCGGATGTTCTGGGCGATGAAGGGTCTTTCCGGCGGCGACGGCACGCAGATGAACATGCCGCTGGACGGCCCGTTCACCGCCCCCGGCGGCCAGAGTGCGCTCAAGTGGGACATGCCGCGCGTCAAGCAGCTCATGGAGCAGCTGCGCAACGGCGACAAGGTGACCGTCAAGGGCGACTGACCGGCTGCCGGGACCGCCGCCTCGCGGAGCGCAGGCGGTGCGCCCCGGCCCCGGCCGCCACCGAGCCCGCCACCGCGATCACCACACCGACGGCCACGACGCTCCCCCCCCCGTGAGCGACCCAACGGTCGATCACGGGGGCGCGGGTGGCCGTCACCCGCTCCGGCGCCCGCCCGTCCCCGCGCGGCACGAACATCAGGTCCGTCAGATGGGGAGAGGCGTACGGCACACGCGGCCCGGTCAGCGCGGCGCGTTCCGCCCGCTCCCGACGCCGGTCGGCCGCCCGCGCCTGAGCCGGGCTCTGCCCGGTGCACAGCCAGGCCGTGGCGCGCCCCGCACTGTCCCCGGCCCTGTTTCCCACCTGCCTCAGTTGCCGCTGTCGGAGGTCGCGCAGAGGCAGAACGGATGCCCCACCGGGTCCTTGTACACCCTCCACGACCGCTTGCCGTCGTGGTCCCCCTCCAGCAACTCGGCGCCCAGTTCCAGGACTCGGCGCTCGGCGTCGTCCATCCGCTCGGCCGGAACGTTGAAGTCCAGGTGGAACTGCTGTGGGTTCTCCGTACTCGGCCAGTTCGGCGGCCGGTAGCCGACCGACTGCTGGAACGCCAGCCGCCGCCCCTGCGGGCCGATCAGCTCCACCCACTCGTCGTAGCCGTCCGGGTCGACCTTCCAGTCGAGCACGGCCGCGTAGAAGTCCGCCAGGGCCCTCGGCTCCGGACAGTCGAGCACGGTCACGCCCAAGGTGATGTCAGACATCGCGCCCCTCTCATGAGTCCCGACACGCACGGCCGCACGCACCGGTTCCTCCCCGGAGCGCCGCACCGCGCTGATCGTCGACCACCCTAGGACCCGCCACTGACAACAGGGCGGAAGCGGGCCCGGGCTCTCAGGCGGTCGGGCGGCCCAGCGCGCGGAACGTCCAGCCGGCCTTCCGCCACAGCTCCGGATCGAGCGAGTTCCGTCCGTCCAGGATGTGCTTGACCGCGACGGCCTCGCCCAGCTCCGCCGGGTCCAGCTCGCCGAACTCCCGCCACGCGGTCAGGTGCAGCACCACGTCCGCGCCCCGCGCCGCCTCCATGGCGCTCGCCGCGTACACGAGCGTCGGGAAGACGGCCCGCGCGTTGTCCATGCCCTTCGGGTCGTAGACGGTGACCTGCGCGCCCTGGAGTTGGAGCTGGCCGGCGACGTTCAGCGCGGGTGAGTCCCGTACGTCGTCCGAGTCCGGCTTGAAGGTCGCGCCGAGCACCGCGACCCGCTTGCCGAGCAGCGTGCCGCCCAGCGCGTCCCTGGTCAGGTCGACCATGTGGCCGCGCCGACGCATGTTGATGGAGTCGACCTCCCGCAGGAACGTCAGCGCCTGGTCCGCGCCCAGCTCGCCTGCGCGGGCCATGAACGCGCGGATGTCCTTGGGGAGGCAGCCACCGCCGAAGCCGATGCCGGCGCCGAGGAACTTGCGGCCGATCCGGTCGTCGTGGCCGATCGCGTCGGCCAGCTTCACCACGTCGCCGCCGGCCGCCTCGCACACCTCCGCCATCGCGTTGATGAACGAGATCTTCGTCGCCAGGAACGAGTTCGCGGCCGTCTTCACCAGCTCGGCCGTCGGGAAGTCGGTGACGACAAACGGCGAGCCCTCGCCGATCGGCGTCGCGTACACCTCGCGCAGCCGCCGCTCGGCGTCCTCAGAGGTGACTCCGACGACGATCCGGTCCGGGTGCAGGGTGTCCTGTACGGCGAAGCCCTCCCGCAGGAACTCCGGGTTCCAGGCGAGTTCGGCGCCCTCGCCCACCGGCGCGAGCTCCCGGACGCGCGCCGCGAGCCGCGCCGCGCTGCCGACCGGAACGGTCGACTTGCCGACCACCAGAGCCGGCCGGGTGAGCAGCGGCGCCAGCGACTCGATCGCGCTGTCCACGTACCGCATGTCGCAGCCGTACTCGCCGTGCTTCTGCGGCGTGTTCACACAGACGAAGTGCACGTCGCCGAAGTCCGCGACCTCCTGGTAGGAGGTGGTGAAGCGCAGGCGCCCGGTCGCGCCTTCGAGCCCCTGGACGTGCCGCCGCAACAGCTCCTCCAGGCCCGGCTCGTACATCGGCACGCGGCCGGCGGACAGCAGTTCCACCTTCTCCGGCACGACGTCCAGGCCCAGTACCTCGAAACCCAGCTCGGCCATGGCCGCTGCATGGGTGGCACCGAGGTACCCGGTACCGATCACGGTGATCTTCGGAGCCATGGACGCTTCTCCTGGAACGACGACGGAGTCATGCTGGACGTAGTCCGCGAGCATAACCGGGGAGCTGTCGGCAAGCTCACGTATCCCGGGCGGGCCGCTGACCTCTAGAATCGGGTTACTAAACGGTAATTAACGGAGCACCTCAGCCGTACAGCTCAAGGGAGTGAGACACGTGGCGGGAGCCGCTGAATTCGACCTCTACCGTCCGTCCGAAGAGCACGACATGCTCCGCGACTCGGTGCGCTCGCTCGCCGAGGCGAAGATCGCGCCCTTCGCCGCCGAGGTGGACGAGGAGGGCCGCTTCCCCCAGGAGGCCCTCGACGCGCTCGTATCCAACGACCTGCACGCCGTGCACGTACCGGAGTCGTACGGCGGCGCCGGTGCCGACGCGCTCGCGACCTGCATCGTGATCGAGGAGGTCGCCCGGGTGTGCGCCTCCTCCTCCCTCATCCCGGCGGTCAACAAGCTCGGCTCGCTGCCGGTGATCCTCTCCGGCTCCGAGGAGCTGAAGAAGAAGTACCTGGGCCCGCTCGCCAAGGGCGACGCGATGTTCTCCTACTGCCTCAGCGAGCCCGACGCCGGCTCCGACGCCGCCGGCATGAAGACCCGCGCCGTCCGCGACGGCGACTACTGGGTGCTCAACGGCGTCAAGCGCTGGATCACCAACGCCGGCGTCTCCGAGTACTACACGGTCATGGCCGTCACCGACCCGGAGAAGCGCTCCAAGGGCATTTCCGCCTTTGTGGTCGAAAAGGGCGACGAGGGCGTCTCCTTCGGCGCGCCGGAGAAGAAGCTCGGCATCAAGGGCTCCCCCACCCGCGAGGTCTACTTCGACAACGTCCGCATCCCCGCCGACCGCATCATCGGGGCGGAGGGCACCGGATTCGCCACCGCGATGAAGACCCTCGACCACACCCGCATCACCATCGCCGCCCAGGCGCTCGGCATCGCCCAGGGCGCCCTCGACTACGCCAAGGGCTACGTCCAGGAGCGCAAGCAGTTCGGCAAGCCGATCGGCGACTTCCAGGGCGTCCAGTTCATGCTCGCGGACATGGCCATGAAGATCGAGGCCGCCCGCCAGCTCACCTACGCCGCCGCCGCCAAGTCCGAGCGGGTCTCCGCCGGTGGCGCCCACGAGGACCTGACGTTCTTCGGCGCCGCCGCGAAGTGCTACGCCTCGGACGCCGCGATGGAGGTCACCACCGACGCCGTCCAGCTCCTCGGTGGCTACGGCTACACCCGCGACTACCCGGTCGAGCGCATGATGCGCGACGCGAAGATCACCCAGATCTACGAGGGCACCAACCAGGTCCAGCGCATCGTCATGGCCCGCAACCTGCCGTAACCAGGCCCGCGCGTTCCGCCCGAGCGCCCCGCCGGACCCCACCGGCGGGGCGCTCGGCGTCTGCCGGCCCGGGGGCGGGACCGGTGGGCGCGCGGGGTGGCGGCTGTTGTGAGAGACCGCGAGAAGTTCATCGACGAGGTGGCCAGGGTCGTCGACCGCGCCCCGTGGATCGGCGTCGCCCTCTGGCTTCAGGCCGCGATGGCCGGGCTCGCCGTCGTCGTGGGCGTCGGCCTGTATCTGCTGATCCGGCGGCGGGCGCCCGGTCTGGCCCTCGGCGGCATGGTCGTGCTGCTCCTGTGGGACAGTTCTCCGCACTCCAGGCGATGTTCGGCGGCGGCATGGTGATCGCGTCGCAGGACTACCTCGAACCGAAGCTGATCGAGGCCGAGTCCGACGCGGTGCTGGAACTGCTCGACGTGATGAGCGTGCCGCACGTCATCTCGTTCCGGCGACCCGGATCAGCCTCACGCTGGCGTCGGAGCCTTCTCCCCGGCGTACTTCCGCATCGCCCCGCTCGGCGGTGCCGTTCGTCGGTGCGCTTGTGCTGCTGCTGTGGCTGCTGGGCTTCGGGATCTGGCTGATCACCCGGGCCGAGCGCGTCGCCGCCGACGCCGTCGCGGCCCCGGAGGAGCCGACACCTCCCAGGAGGGGCGCCGCGTAACGGATTTGTCACCGTGGGGCGATCGGCCGGGAGCGCCGACGCCGACCGCGCCACCATCGTGGCATGCGAGGGACAAGGCGAGCGGCGGCGTTGCTGGCCGCCGGATGGCTGACGGTGGCGCTGGTCGGATGCGAGGCGGGCGACGACGGCGCCGGCGGTGGCGAGACGTCCGCCTCGGCCACGCCGACGGCCGCGGAGGCGGCCCTGCCGGATCTGGTCGGCAAGGGGCTGCTGTCGGCCAGGGACGCCGCCGGAGAGGCCGGCTTCAAGGACGTCACCACCCACGACGCACTCGGCCGAGCCCGCGCGCAGGCACTGCAACGCAACTGGAAGGTCTGCTTCCAGGAACCAGCCGCCGGCCGGCACCCCGCCGACACCGAGGTGGACCTGGGCGTGGTGAAGCTCGACGAGAAGTGCCCGGAGAAGGACGGCGAGGTGGAGGAGGCCACGGACACCATGCCCGACTTCAGCGGCAAGTCCGCCCGCGCCGCCCGCCGTTCACTCGACGACTCGACGAGCATCGAGGTCCGCGACGTCTCCGGCGACAAGCGGGTGGTGGTGATGGAGTCCAACTGGCGGGTTTGCGGCCAGGAACCGAAGCCGGGCACGAAGCTGACCGGCCAGCCGGTTCGGTTGGACGTGGTGAAGTTCGAGGAGGAGTGCCCCTGATCCGCGCGCGTTCAACCGCTCGCACCGGGACGGTTGTCCGGCGCGCCGTCGCCGTGCGGCGGCAGATCACCGCGTCCTGGCGCCGGGCCCGGTCGGTCGGCCTCGCCCTCGTCTCCGGTCGCCGGGAGCAGGTCCAGCACCTCCGCGTCACTCGCGGGGCGGGCGGACTCGGCGGCGCGGCGCAGCAACGCGCGGTCGACCGTACCGGTCGGCGCCGAGATCGTCACGACGTGCCCGCCCTCGGGAAGGGCGTACTCGTGCTGCTCCCCCGTCCGCCGGTAGCGCAGCTCGCCCTCCTCCTCGCAGACGGTCGGCGCCGCACAGCCGGCGGCGGTGAACTCCGCTCGGTCCACGGAGAGCTGCAGCGTCGCACCGCGCTGGTCGGAGTAGACGGCACCGTACCCGTCCCCGCCCAGGACACCGACCGACTGCGGCACCACCCGGTGGTCCGGCAGCCGGAGTACGTAGACGAGGTCCCGCGTCACACCGTGCGCCCTGGCCCGCGCGTCGGCGCCGTCCCCGCCGCCGCCCGGCACCTCGCTGCCGCACGCGGCGAGCGCCGCCGCGACAAGCACCGCTCCCACCGCTTTGCGGGCCCGGCGGCTTCGCACCACGGCCGGGGCTGCTGCCGGGAAGCGCTCTGTCATCACAGCTCCTGGAAGGGCGCGGCGTACGCGAAGTGCCCGCGCGCGCCGGGGTGGTGGGCGGTCAGCGTTCGGGCCTGGAAGTACTCGCCCCACTCCGCTTCGGGCGCGGCGACGCCGTGCTCGGCGGCCGGGCGGAAGCCGAAGCGGGAGTAGTAGGCGGGTGCGCCGAGCAGCGCGACAAGCGGCTCGTCGAGCGCGTCGGCGGCACCGAGCACGGCGTGCATCAGCGCACTGCCGACACCGGCGCCCTGCCGGTCCGGGTGAACGGCGATCGGTCCGAGGCCGATAGCCGGAACGGCCGGTCCGCCCTCGGGCGTGACCTGGCCACGGGTGCACACCACATGGCCGACCGGTCGACCCGTGCCGTCCACCGCGACGAGGGACAGCGCGGGGAGCCAGCCTTCGTCCGCCCGCAGCGCGTCAAGCAGCGTGACCTCAACGGGCACCTTCCCGCCGTCCTGTGCGAAGGCGGCGGTGACGACTTCCCGGACAGCCGCCACGTCGGCGTCGGTCTCGCGGCGGATCAGCATGCGGGCAGTCTGTCACGCCTCGCCTCCGGCCGGTTGTCACAGGCCCGGCCTAGCATGGCGACTGCCGGGTTCGGGAAGTCCGGTGCGCGCGACGCGCGCGTGGTCGCAGACGGGGGGTTCGAAGGGTGAGGGAAGGCGTCTACCGGGTACGGAACGTGGGCAGCGGGCTGCTGCTGGAGGTGTACGAGGGCCGCACGGGGAGCGGGGTCAACGTCCAGCAGGGCCGGGAGCGCGGGGGCGCTTCGGCCGCCGGCCAGCTCTGGCGTCTCATACCCGTGCATCCGGGCAGTGCGCTGTACCACCTGGAGTGCGTCGCGAGCGGCAAGCGGCTGGACGTGGCGGGCGCCTCCGAGGAGCCGGGCGCCAACGTCCAGCAGTGGCGGGCGAACAACTTCGGCGCCCAGGAGTGGCTGCTGGAGGAGCACGTGGGCCACCCCGGCAGGTTCTCGCTGGTCAGCTACGTCAGCGGTCTCCTGCTCGAGGTCGCGGATGCGGCCACGGCCGACGGCGCCAACGTCCGCCAGGGCGAGGACTCCGACACCCCCGCCCAGTGGTGGACCCTCGAACCGGCGGTGGCGCCGGCCGAAGCCGCGGAGACAGACCGGGCTCCGGCCGCGCGCTGAGCGCCGCCTCAGGCGTCGAGTCGGTCGATGGTGGCGTTGGAAGGGGGGCGGGTGTCTGCGCGGGCCACCGCCTCCGCGTCGCGGAGGACGCGGACCGCGTTGTGCCAGGTCAGCTTGGCGAGGTCGGCCGTCGACCAGCGGCGGTCGAGGAGTTCGGCGATGAGGCGCGGGTAGCCGTCGACGCCTTCCAGGCCGTCGGGCAGGAAGCCGGTGCCGTCGTAGTCGCCGCCGATGCCGATGTGGTCGACGCCGGCGGCCTCGCGCATGTGGTCGAGGTGGTCGGCGACGGTGGCGACCGTGGCACGCGGGCGCGGTTCGCTGTCGGCGAAGGCACGTTGGACCTTCATCGCGGCGGGGGTGGTGTCCAGGGGGTGGAAGCCGTGGGCGCGCATGTTCTCGTCCGCCCGCTCGGTCCACTCGATGGCGGCCGGGAGGATGAACTTCGGTACGAAGGTCGCCATGGCCACTCCCCCGTTCCCCGGGAGGAGTTCGAGGACGTCGTCGGGGATGTTGCGCGGATGGTCGCAGACGGCCCGGGCGGAGGAGTGGGAGAAGACGACGGGTGCCGTCGTGACGCGCAGCGCGACGCGCATCGTGGAGGCGGCGACGTGCGAGAGGTCGACGAGCATGCCGCAGCGGTTCATCTCCCGTACGACCTCCTCGCCGAAGCGGGTGAGACCGCCGTGCCGGGGTTCGTCGGTGGCGGAGTCGGCCCAGTCGACGTTGTCGTTGTGGGTGAGCGTCATGTAGCGCACGCCGAGTCGGTGCAGTGCGCGCAGCGTGGCGAGGGAGTTGTTGATGGAGTGCCCGCCTTCGGCGCCCATCAGGGAGGCGATCCGGCCGCGGGCGCGGACGGCCTCCATGTCGTCGGCGGTGAAGGCGAGTTCGAGGTCGTCGGGGTAACGGGCGGCGAGTTGGCGGACGATGTCGACCTGTTCGAGGCAGGCGCTGACGGCGGCATCGCCGGCGAGGTCGGTACGCACGTACACGGACCAGAACTGGGCGCCGACGCCGCCGGCCCGCAGCCGGGGCAGGTCGGTGTGCAGGCAGGCGGACTGGTCGGTGGAGATGTCCCGCTGGTCGAGGTCGTAGCGGACCTGTTCGCGCAGCGCCCAGGGCAGGTCGTTGTGGCCGTCGACGACGGGGTGTTCGGTGAGGAGCTGGCGGGCGCGCGTGAGGTTGTCGGTCACGTGCGTCCCCGCTCAGCTTCCGAAGCCGAAGCCGGCGCCGGAGATCTTGGTGCGCAGGCGGCGGCCCTTGTCGGTGGCCTGCTCGTTGAGTTCCTGCTGGAACTGGCGCATGCGGTCGCGCAGTTCGTCGTCGTGGGTGGCGAGGATGCGGGCGGCGAGCAGTCCGGCGTTGCGGGCGCCGCCGACGGAGACGGTGGCCACGGGCACGCCGGCGGGCATCTGCACGATGGACAGCAGGGAGTCCATGCCGTCCAGGTGCTTGAGCGGGACGGGCACTCCGATGACCGGGAGGGGGGTGACGGAGGCGAGCATGCCGGGGAGGTGGGCGGCGCCTCCGGCACCCGCGATGATCACCTTGATGCCGCGATCGGCCGCGTCCTCCCCGTAGCTGATCATCTCGCGGGGCATGCGGTGGGCGGAGACCACGTCGACCTCGTGGGGGATCTCGAACTCCTCCAGGGCCTTGGCCGCGGCCTCCATCACGGGCCAGTCGGAGTCGGATCCCATGACGATGCCCACGACGGGTGCGGCGGAGTTCATTCGGTGATCGTCCCTCGCAGATAGTCGGCGGCGTGCCGGGCGCGCTCGCGCACGTCGGCCAGGTCGTCGCCGTAGGTGTTGACGTGTCCGACCTTGCGGCCGGGCTTGACGTCCTTGCCGTACATGTGGATCTTCAGCCCGGGGTCGCGGGCCATGCAGTGCAGGTAGGCACCGTACATGTCGGGGTAGTCGCCGCCCAGCACGTTGGCCATGACGGTCCAGGGGGCGCGGGGGCGGGGGTCGCCGAGCGGCAGGTCGAGGACGGCCCGCAGGTGGTTCTCGAACTGGCTGGTGGCGGCACCGTCCATGGTCCAGTGGCCGGAGTTGTGGGGCCGCATGGCGAGCTCGTTGACGAGGGTGCGGCCGTCGCGGGTCTCGAAGAGTTCGACGGCGAGGTGGCCGACGACGTCGAGTTCCTCGGCGATGCGCAGCGCCAGTTCCTGGGCGGCGACGGCCCGCTCGGCGGGGAGGTCGGGGGCGGGCGCGATGACGGTGTCGCAGACGCCGTCGACCTGGACGGACTCGACGACGGGGTAGGCGACGGCCTGGCCGTGCGGGGAGCGGACGACGTTGGCGGCGAGTTCGCGGACGAAGTCGACCTTCTCCTCGGCGAGCACGGGTACGCCGGCCTTGAAGGGTTCGGCGGCGGCGGTCTCGTCGCGGACGACCCACACGCCCTTGCCGTCGTAGCCGCCGCGCACGGTCTTCAGGACGACGGGGTAGCCGCCGCCCTCGTGGGCGAAGGCGGTGACGTCGGCGGGGTCGGCGACGACGCGGTGGCGGGGGCAGGGCACGCCGAGCGCGTCGAGGCGGGCCCGCATGACGCCCTTGTCCTGTGCGCAGACGAGGGCGTGCGGGCCGGGGCGCACGGCGATGCCGTCGTCCTGGAGTGCACGCAGGTGTTCGGTCGGCACGTGTTCGTGATCAAAGGTGATCACGTCGCAGCCGTGCGCGAAGTCACGCAGGGTGGCCAGATCGCGGTAGTCGCCGACGACGACGTCGCCGACGACCTGTGCGGCCGAGTCGACCGGGGTGTCACTGAGCAGCTTGAACTTGATGCCGAGGGGGATGCCCGCCTCGTGGGTCATACGGGCGAGCTGACCGCCGCCGACCATGCCGACTACCGGGAACGTCACGCTCCCAGGGTACGTGGCGCGGCGGCGTGGTTAGCATGTGGGGAGCCGGCTGCCGGGGCTGGGGGACAGCGAGACCGGTCCGGGGAACGACCGAACAGCCGACCGAACGGGGCGATCAAGATCACTATGCGTGAACAGCAGACACCGCTGTCCCGGCTGAAACGGCTGTTGCGCGAGCTGAGCCGGTTCGGGGCCGTCGGCGGGTTCGGTTTCCTGGTGAGCGTCGCGGTGTTCAACCTGTGCCTGCACACCTTCCAGCTGGCCAGTGTGCGCTCGGGTGTGATCGCCACCGTCGCCGCGATCTGCTGCAACTACGTGGGGCACCGCTACTTCACGTACCGGCACGCGGACAAGGACCGGGTGCGGCGCGAGGTCGTACTGTTCCTGGTGTTCAGCGGCTTCGGCCTGGTGATCGAGAACGGGATCCTGGCGGTCTCGCACTACGCGCTCGGCTTCACCTCGCCGCTGGCGGACAACATCGCCAAGAACCTGGTCGGGCTGGGTGTCGCCTCGGCGTTCCGGTTCTGGTCGTTCCGGACGTGGGTGTTCCGGACGCCGCCGGAGTCGTCAGCCGGACGGCTGCTCGGACTCCCGCGTGAGGAAGAGCGCGAAGACCGCCGGGTGCTGCTGAAGTAGTTCCAGCCGGCCGCCGTCGGCCTCGGCGAGGTCCCGGGCCACGGCGAGTCCGAGCCCGGTGGAGTTCCGGCCGGAGACGGTCCGCTCGAAGACGCGGGAGCCGAGTTCCGGGTCGACGCCGGGGCCCTCGTCGGCGACCTCCACGACCACCTGGTTGCCGGCGATGCGGGTGCGCAGCGCGACGGTGCCGCCGCCGTGCATCAGGGAGTTCTCCACCAGGGTGGCCAGCACGGTGGCGACCGCGCCCGGTGTGCCGACGGCCTTGAGGCCGGGGCGCCCGGAGTGCACGATCGCCCGTCCGGCGCCCCGGTAGGCGGGCCGCCACTCCTCGACCTGCTGGAGCACGACCTCGTCGAGGTCGAAGGTGATCGCGGAGTCGGAACGCCGGTCGCGGGAGTTGGTGAGCAGCCGTTCGACGACCTCGGTGAGCCGTTCCACCTGGGCGAGCGCGATACCGGCCTCCTCGCGGACGGCGTCGGGTTCGCTGTCGGCGGTCTCGACGATCTCCTCCAGCCGCATGGAGAGCGCGGTCAGCGGGGTGCGGAGCTGGTGGGAGGCGTCGGCCGCCAGTCGGCGTTCGGCGGTGAGCATGCGGGCGATGCGCTCGGCGCTGGCGTCGAGCACGTCGGCGACCCGGTCCAGCTCGGGGACGCCGTACCGGCGGTGCCGGGGGCGGGGGTCGCCCGAGCCGAGCCGTTCGGCGGTCTCGGCGAGGTCGGTGAGCGGCGCGGCCACCTTGCGGGCCTGGCCGACGGCGAGCAACGTGGCGGCGGCGACCGTGACCAGCCCGACGACCAGCACGATCACGAGTATCCGGCCGACCTCGTCGGTGATGACGCTGCGGGACTGCTGGACGGTGACCAGCTCGCCGTGCGAGCCGCTCTGGCGGGCCTGGATGACCCCGCCGTCCGGTTCGTCGCCGAGCGCGAAGGCCGGCTGGTCGGGCACCTCGACGCGCACGTAGCGGTCGTGCGGCACGGCGCTGCGCATCGTGTGGGCGGTGACGGTCTCGCCGGCGGCCAGCCGCGCCTCGACGACGGCGACGATGCGGGCGGCGTCGGAGCGGGCGCTGTCCACGGCGTTCCGCTCGATCGCCCGGGTCTCCACGATGAGCAGCGAGACACCGAAGACGGCGATCACGAAGAGCACCACGGCCAGCGTGGAGTTGATAAGTCTGCGGCGCATCCGGCTACGGTCTCGTCTCGCTCGTCAGCTGTTCTGGATCAGCTCTGCCGCTCAGCCCTGCCGATCAGCTCTTCTCGAAGCGGAAGCCGACGCCCCGCACGGTGGCGATGTAGCGGGGGTTGGCCGCGTCGTCGCCGAGCTTCTTCCGCAGCCAGGAGATGTGCATGTCGAGCGTCTTGGTGGAGGACCACCACGTGGTGTCCCACACCTCGCGCATCAGCTGGTCGCGGGTGACGACCCGGCCGGCGTCGCGGACCAGGACCCGCAGCAGGTCGAACTCCTTCGCCGTGAGCTGGAGCTCCTCCTCCCCCATCCACGCCCGGTGGGAGTCGACGTCGATGCGGACGCCGTGGGTGGCGGGGGGCTGGGCGGCCTCGGCGGTGCCCCGGCGCAGCAGTGCCCGGACCCGGGCCAGCAGCTCGGCGAGGCGGAAGGGCTTGGTGACGTAGTCGTCGGCGCCCGCGTCGAGGCCGACGACCGTGTCGACCTCGTCGGCGCGGGCGGTGAGCACCAGTACCGGGAAGGCGCAGCCGGCGGTGCGCATCCGGCGGCAGACCTCCAGGCCGTCCATGCCCGGCAGCCCGAGATCGAGAACCACGAGGTCGATCTCGCCGTGCAGCGCGGTCTCCAGCGCGCCGGGCCCGTCCTCGCGCACCTCGACGTCGTATCCCTCACGCCGGAGGGCGCGGGCGAGCGGCTCCGAGATCGAGTTGTCATCCTCAGCGAGCAGTACTCGGGTCATGGGCTGATGGTAGTCCGACCGGCGCCGCCGGGGGCGGGCGAGGAGCGGAGGAGGACAGCCGGGCGACCGGCGGGAGGACGGGGGCGGACGCCGAT
>NZ_VJYK02000120.1 GCF_007097205.2 Streptomyces alkaliterrae | reverse complement strand
GGTCGGGCGCGCGGGGCGGCGGGCCGCCGGCGCCGGCTGGCTGTAGAACTCGGCCGCCGAGCGCTCTCCGCTCTCCACGGCCCGGACGGCGGCCAGGAGTTCGGCCGCGGGGCCGGCCAGCTTTCCCCCGGCCTCCGGCACCGGGCGCGCGCCGCGCCCGCGCGCCTCGCCGCCCTCGGCCGGATCGTCGCTGTCGTCCGCCGCGTCGGCGGCCCTGCCGTCGCCGTCGCCGGTCGTCTTTTCGCCGTCGCCCGACGGGGCATCGGCGTCGTCCGCCGGGTCGGCGCCGTCGTCCACCGGGTTGTCGGAGGCGTCCACCAGATCGTGCGCGTCGGTCGGGCGCCGTTCGGAGGGCGCACCTTCCTGCCCCCCGCGCACCGGCCCGCTCGCGTCACTCTCCGCGCGCGTCGCGCTTCCGCTCTCCGCGCGCGTCGCGCTTCCGTCGTCCGCGCCCTCCGCGCGGTTCGCGCGGTCGGTGGCGTCGGTCGGCGGCGGTGGGGTGGTCACAGCGTGCTCCAGTCCTGATCGGGATAGCGGTGCACCGGGGCGGAGACCTCGTCGAGGGCCCGGGTGATCTCGTCAGGAAGGGTAAGGGCTTCCGCTGACAACGCCTGGCCGAGCTGCTGGGCGTTGCGCGCGCCGACCAGCGGCGCGGCCACGCCGGGCCGGTCGCGGACCCAGGCGAGGGCGACCTGGAGCGGGCTGACGGCGAGTCCGTCGGCGGCGGTGGTCACGGCGTCGACGATGCGGTCGGCCGTGTTGTCGAGGTAGGGGGAGACAAAGGCGGCCATGCGTTCTCCGGCGCCGCGCGAGCCGGCCGGCGCCGAGCCGTCGCGGTACTTGCCGGTGAGCACGCCGCGGCCGAGCGGGGAGGAGGGCAGCAGTCCGACGCCCAGGTCGCGGGCACCGGGCAACACCTCCCGTTCCACGCCGCGTTGCAGCAGGGAGTACTCCAGTTGGGCGCCGGCCAGCCGGGCGCGGCCTGGGGCGGCGAGCTGCCAGGTGGCGGCCTTGGCGAGCTGCCATCCGCTGAAGCCGCAGACGCCGACGTATCGGGCGCGACCGCTGGAGACGGCGATGTCCAGGGCGTGCAGGGTCTCTTCGAGCGGGGTGAGCGGGTCGAAGGCGTGGACCTGCCAGAGGTCCACGTGGTCGGTGCCCAGTCGGCGCAGTGAGGCGTCCAGGGCGGTGAGCAGATGGCCGCGGGAGGCGTCGACCGCGCGGTGCGGGTCGGCGACACAGCCCGATTTGGTCGCGATGACCAGGTCCTCGCGGGGCACGATGGTCTCCAGCAGCCGGCCAAGCAGGTGTTCGGCGGTGCCGTCGGCGTACACGTCGGCGGTGTCGACGAGCGTGCCGCCCGCTTCCCAGAAGGCCTTGAGCACGGCCGCGGCCTCCTGGTCGCTGGTCTCGCGGCCCCAGCTGAGGGTGCCCAGTCCCAGCCGGGAGACACGCAGGCCGGTGTGGCCCAACTGTCTTGGCTCCATGGGCGTTGAGGGTAGTTCGGGCGGCCGCTAGAGTCCGCAGGGACAACGACGTTACCGGCCGGTAAGGGAGAGTGTGATGCGACTCGGGATCAACCTCGGCTACTGGGGTGCCGGCATGGACCAGGACAACCTGGCCGTCGCCCAGGAGGCGGAACGGCTCGGGTACGAGGTGTGCTGGGCCGCCGAGGCCTACGGCTCGGACGCGCCCACCGTGTTGGCCTGGGTCGCCGCCCAGACGAGCACGATCGACGTGGGTTCGGCCATCTTCCAGATCCCGGCCAGGACGCCGGCGATGACGGCGATGACCGCCGCGACGCTGGACACCCTCTCCGGCGGCCGCTTCCGGCTGGGGCTCGGGGTCTCCGGACCGCAGGTCTCCGAGGGCTGGTACGGGGTCCGTTTCGACCGGCCGCTGAGCCGCACCCGCGAGTACGTCGAGATCGTCCGGAAGGCGATGAGCCGGGAACGGCTGACGCACCAGGGCGAGCACTGGACGCTGCCGCTGCCGGACGGCCCGGGCAAGCCGATCAAGCTGACCGTTCACCCGGTGCGGGAGCGGGTCCCGCTCTACATCGCCGCGATCGGCCCGAAGAACCTGGAGCAGACCGGTGAGATCGCCGACGGCGCGCTGCTGATCTTCTTCGCGCCCGAGCACGCCGAGGAGACCACGCTGTCGGCGCTGCGCGCCGGGCGGCGGAAGGCGGGCCTGACGATGGAGGGCTTCGACGTCTGCCCGACGGTGCCGCTCGCCGTCGGCGAGGACGTGAGCGCGCTGGCCGACACCTTCCGTCCCTACACCGCGCTGTACGTCGGCGGCATGGGCAGCCGGAAGCAGAACTTCTACAACCGTCTCGCCCAGCGCATGGGCTACGAGAAGGAGGCCGCCGAGATCCAGGACCGGTACCTGTCCGGCGACAAGCAGGGCGCCGCGGCCGCCGTCCCGGAGCGGCTGATCGACTCCACCACGCTGCTCGGCCCGGTCGAGCGGATCGCGGAGCGGATGAGTGCCTACGCCGAGGCCGGGGTGACGACGCTGTCCCTGGCGCCCGCCGGGTTCACCCTGGAGGAGCGGCTGGTGTCGCTGCGGGCCGGAGTTGAGGCGCTGGAGCGCAGCGGCGCCGCCTGAGCGCAGCGGCCCAGCGTGACGTTGTGGCCGAGCGTGACGTTTCTGCGGCCGTGGTGGGGGCTCGGGGTCTCCCCGCCACGGCCGTCACCGGGCACAACGCCCGTCGGCCCGCCCGGGTTACGGCCCGAAGGCCCCGGGATCGTTCCGGCGGGATCGTTCCGGCCCCACCTGGCAGGCCCTACGCTGGCAGACATGCCCACACTGCTCGTCGTCCGGCACGGCCGGTCCACCGCCAACACCTCCGGCGTGCTCGCGGGCCGCGCCCCCGGGGTGGAGTTGGACGCGCACGGTACCGCCCAGGCCGAGGCGCTGCCCGACCGGCTGGCCGGGCTGCCGATCGCGGCGGCGGTGCGCAGCCCGGTACTGCGCTGCCGGCGCACGCTGCAACCGCTGCTGGCCCGCCGACCCGAACTGACCGACACCGTCGACGAGCGCATCAGCGAGTGCGACTACGGCGACTGGACGGGCCGCAAGCTCAGCGAACTGGTGGACGAGCCGCTGATGGCGACGGTGCAGCAGCATCCGACCGCGGCGGCGTTCCCCGGCGGGGAGTCGATGCGCGAGATGCAGCGCCGCGCGGTGGCCGCCGTGTACGACTGGAACGAGCGGATCGCCCGGGAGCACGGTCCGGACGCCGTCTACCTGATGTGCACACACGGGGACATCGTGAAGGCGATCGTCGCCGACGCGCTCGGGCTGCACCTCGACCTCTTCCAGCGGATCACCGCCGAACCCGGGTCGGTCACCGCGATCCGCTACACCCCGCTGCGCCCCTTCCTGCTGCGGCTCGGCGAGACCGGTGACCTGTCCACCCTCTCCGCTCCCGCCGCCGGCGCCCCGAACGGCGGCACCGCGCTCAACGGCGGCACGGTTCCGGCCGGTGGAGCGGACGGTTCCGGCCAGGCCGTGGTGGGCGGCGGCGCCTGAACCGCCCGGTGGCGGCGGTGGGAACCGCCGACGGGTCGCCACGCTGATCGTCTCGGGCAGTAGGGTGCCAGTAACCCCTAAGCCCAACCGTTGGAGCAGGACGTGTCCCGTCAGGTCTTCCTTTACGACCCCCCGGACCGGTTCGTCGCCGGCACGGTCGGACTGCCCGGGCGGCGCACCTTCTACCTCCAGGCGTCCGCCGGCGGTCGCACCACCAGCGTGGCGCTGGAGAAGGCGCAGGTCGAGGCGCTGGCCGAGCGGATCGACGAGCTGCTGGACGAGGTGGTGCGCCGCAGCGGGGGCAACGCTCCCGTCCCGGCCGTCGCGCCGTCCGAACTCGCCGACACCGCGCCGCTGGAGACCCCGGTCGAGGAGGAGTTCCGGGTCGGCACCATGGCGCTGGCCTGGGACGGCGAGAGCGAGCGCATGGTCATCGAGGCGCAGGCCCTGGTCGAGCTGGAGGCCGACTCCGAGGAGGACCTGGCCGCCGCGGAGGAGCGTTTGCTCCAGGACGACGAGAACGGCCCGCCGATGCTGCGGGTGCGCGTCACGGGACAGATGGCCAGGGCCTTCGCCAAGCGGGCCATCGAGGTCGTCAACGCGGGCCGGCCGCCGTGCCCGCTGTGCAGCCTGCCGCTTGATCCGGAGGGACACGTATGCCCGCGTCAGAACGGCTACCGCCGAGGCGTGAGCTGAACACCGCGCGGCTGCTCGCCGAGGGCGAACTGACGGTCCTGGGCCGCATCCCGGACGCCTCGAACGCGGTGCTGTACGCCTCGGTCGGCGCCGAGGGGCGCCGGATCGGCTGCGTGTACAAGCCGGTCGCCGGGGAGCGGCCGCTGTGGGACTTCCCCGACGGCACGCTGGCCCGCCGGGAGGCGGCGGCCTACGAGGTCTGCCGCGCGCTCGGCTGGGATCTGGTGCCGCCGACCGTGCTGCGGGACGGGCCGCTCGGCCCGGGCATGTGCCAGGAGTGGGTGGGTGCCGACCCGCTGGAGGACCCTGACGAGGGCCCCGGCACGACGTCCCCGACCGAGCCGCCCGGGGAACCCGGTGCCGCCGAGGGCGGGGCGGACGGCCCCGAGGTGCTGGTCAGCCTCAGCCCCACCGGCCTGGTGGCGCTGTTGGAGACGGGCGACCCCGGGCCGGGCTGGAAGGCGGTGGGGCACGCCTCGGTGCCGGACGAGTCGGGCGGGGAGCGCCCGGCGCTGCTGGCCCACGCCGACGACGACCGGCTGCGGCGCACGGCCGTACTGGACGCCGTCGTCAACAACGCGGACCGCAAGGGCGGCCACCTGCTTGCGCTGCCGGACGGCGCGCTGCGCGTCATCGACCACGGGGTGACGTTCCACACCGACGACAAGCTGCGCACCCTGCTGTGGGGCTGGGCGGGGGAGCCGCTGCCCGAGGAGGCGACGCGGGCGCTGCGGCGGCTGACGGCCGGGCTGGCCGAGGGAAGCCCGCTGGCGACGCGGCTGGCGGCGCTGCTCTCCGCCGCCGAACTGGACGCCCTGCGCAAGCGCGCCGGCGCCCTGCTGGCCGCCGGCCGGCACCCGCTGCCCGGCGGCGACTGGCCGGCCATCCCCTGGCCCCCGGTCTGACGGCGGGCCCGGCCCGACTGCCGGCGTAGGCGCGGGGCTGACCTCAAGCACAACGCGCCGACTGGAGCAAGAGGGCTGTTCGAGCCATAGCGTGGCTCGGTGTCGTTGTACGAACCGTCGTGCGGTTACGCTCGTGACCATGCATGCCTGGCCCGCTTCCGAGGTCCCCGCCCTGCCCGGCAAGGGCCGCGACCTCCGGATCCACGACTCCGCGACCGGTGGACGGGTGACCTCCGCCCCCGGTCCCGTCGCCCGCATCTACGTCTGCGGCATCACCCCGTACGACGCCACCCATCTGGGGCACGCGGCGACCTACAACGCCTTCGACCTCGTCCAGCGGGTCTGGCTGGACACCAAGCGGCAGGTGCACTACGTACAGAACGTCACGGACGTCGACGATCCGCTGCTGGAACGGGCGCAGGAGACCGGCGTGCCGTGGGAGGCGCTGGCCGAGCGTGAGACGGCCCTGTTCCGGGAGGACATGACGGCGCTGCGGATGCTGCCGCCGCAGCACTACGTCGGCGCCGTCGAGGCGATACCGGCGATCGTGCCGCTCGTCGAGCGACTGCGGGACGCCGGCGCCGCCTACGAGTTGGGCGGCGACGTCTACTTCTCGGTGGACGCCGACCCGCACTTCGGCGAGGTCTCCCGCCTCGACGCCGAGGTGATGCGGCGGCTTTCCGCCGAACGCGGCGGCGACCCGGACCGCGCGGGCAAGAAGAACCCGCTCGACCCCCTGCTCTGGCAGGCCGCCAGGGACGGCGAACCGCACTGGGACGGCGCCTCGCTCGGCCCCGGCCGCCCCGGCTGGCACATCGAGTGCGTGGCGATCGCGCTCGACCACCTGGGCATGGGCTTCGACGTCCAGGGCGGCGGCAGCGATCTCGCCTTCCCGCACCACGAGATGGGCGCCTCGCACGCCCAGGCGCTGACCGGCGAGTACCCGTTCGCGAAGGCCTACGTGCACGCGGGCATGGTCGCGCTGCACGGCGAGAAGATGTCCAAGTCCAGGGGCAACCTGGTGTTCGTCTCGGCCCTGCGCCGGGACGGCGTCGACCCGGCGGCGATCCGCCTCACCCTGCTCTCCCACCACTACCGCGCCGACTGGGAGTACACCGACGCGGTCCTCGACGAGGCCACCGCGCGGCTGACCCGCTGGCGTGCGGCGGTCTCCCGGCCCGACGGGCCGCCCGCCGAGGAGCTGCTGGCCGAGGTCCGCGAGGCGCTGGCCGACGACCTGGACACGCCCACCGCGCTGGCCGCGGTCGACCGCTGGGCCGAGCGCCAGCACGCCGAGGGCGGTTCGGACGAAGGCGCGCCCGGGCTTGTGTCGCGTACCGTCGACGCGCTGCTGGGGGTGGCGCTGTGACGGCGGGCGCGCGGCGCCTGTAGGCGAACGCGCGGGCGGTGTCGGAAACAAGAAACGTTTCCGACACCGCCCGTCGGCGTGTCGAGGGAGTCAGCCGCTGTCGGGGCCGGCCTCCGCGTCGTGGTCGTCCTCCGGACCGTTGCCCGGTTCCGAGCCTGCTCCGGAGTCCTTGGCCTGCCCGCCACCGGGGCGGCGGGGCGGCCGGGCGCGCGGTCCCGGTTCCCGCAGATAGGGCCCGTTGTCCTGGCCGGCCGGCGGGCTGCCCGGTCCGCCCTGTCCGTCGCGGCGCCGCAGATAGCGTTCGAACTCGCGGGCGATGGCCTCGCCGGAGGCCTCCGGCAGCTCGGCGGTGTCCCTGGCCTCCTCCAGCGTCTGCACGTACTCGGCCACCTCGCTGTCCTCGGCGGCCAGTTGGTCGACGCCGACCTGCCAGGCCCGTGCGTCCTCGCTCAGCTCGCCGAGTGGGATACGCACCTCCAGCAGGTCCTCCAGCCGGTTGAGCAGGGCCAGCGCAGCCTTCGGGTTGGGCGGCTGCGACACGTAGTGCGGCACGGCGGCCCACAGGCTCACCGCCGGCACCCCGGCGTGCGTACAGGCCTCCTGGAGGATGCCGACGATGCCGGTGGGGCCCTCGTAGCGGGACTCCTCCAGGCCGAGCGAGGCGGCCAGGTCCGGGTCCGAGGTGACGCCGGTGACCGGCACCGGGCGGGTGTGCGGGGTGTCTCCGAGCAACGCGCCGAGGACGACGACGAGTTCGACGCCGAGCTCGTGGGCGAAGCCCAGCAGCTCGTTGCAGAAGGAGCGCCAGCGCATGCTGGGCTCGATGCCGCGTACCAGCACCAGGTCGCGCGGCTTGTCGCCGCCGGTGCGGACCACCGAGAGCCGCGTCGTGGGCCAGGTCACCCGGCGCACCTTGCCGTCGAGCCAGACCTGCGGCCGGTTGACCTGGAAGTCGTAGTAGTCCTCGGCGTCCAGCGCCGCGAACACCTCGCCCTTCCACTCCCGGTCCAGGTGCGCGACCGCGGCGGAGGCGGCGTCTCCGGCGTCGTTCCAGCCCTCGAAAGCGGCGATCATGACCGGGTCGACCAGCTCGGGAACCCCCTCCAGCTCGATCACCCAGCGCCTCCTTCCGGCCGGTCGGGCCATGTGCCCGCGCCGGCTCACCGATGTTCCGTGCCCGCCAAGCCTACGACCATCGGGGCCGCTGGTTCAGTCCACGGGCGACCCGCGCGGTCGAACGCCGTTCGACCGCGTCACCGGGTGGCGGGACGGCCGCCGCCGGACAGCGCGACGAGCCGTACGGCGACCGCCCACCCGCCGGTGGGGATCGCCGTACGGCTCGCTCGCGCCACGGGCGCCGACGTCGGGTGCGGCCGACGCCGGCACCCGGTCAGGAGGCGCGGTCGCCCAGCAGCTCGGTCACCCGAGCCCGCACCTCCGGCGTGTCCAGGCCGCGGACCGTCAGGGTGGTCCGGCGGCGCAGCACGTCGTCCGCGGTGTACGCCCACTCGTGGTCGCGGGCGTAGACGACCTGGGCCCAGATCTCCGGGCCGTCGGGGTGGACCCGCTCGCCGAGCGCCGGGTCCTCGGCGACCAGGCGCGCGATCTCGAAGGACAGCGAGCCGTAGTGCGTCGCCAGGTGGCGCGCCGTGCGCGGGTCGAGCCGGGCACCCGGCTCGCGGTCCACCAGCAGCCGGTGGGCGACCGCCGACGGGTTCGCCACACCGGGCAGCGGCAGCCGGCGCGGCAGCAGCGAGACGGGCTGCATGTCGTCGCTCAGCGGAGCGCCCGGCAGGGTCGCCAGCCGCTTCAGGACCGTCCGTCCGATGTGCCGGTACGTCGTCCACTTGCCGCCGGCGACCGACAGCATGCCGCCCCGGCCCTCGCTGACGACCGTCTCCCGCTTCGCGGACTCCACGCCCCCCGGACCGCCGGGCAGCACCCGGAGTCCGGCGAATGCGTAGGTGATCAGGTCCCTGGAGAGGTGGTCGTCGCTGATGGAGAACGCCGCCTCGTCCAGGATCTGGTCGATGTCGGCCTCGGTGGCGCGCACGTCGGCCGGGTCGCCCTCGTACACCTCGTCCGTGGTGCCCAGCATCAGCTGGTCCTCCCACGGCAGGGCGAACGTGATGCGGTACTTGTCCACCGGGGTGGCCATCGCCGCCCGCCAGGGCGCCTTGCGGCGCAGCACCACGTGGGCGCCCTTGGAGAGGCGGATGCTGGGCGCCGCGCCGGCGTGCTCCATCCGGCGCAGGTGGTCCACCCAGGGACCGGTGGCGTTGAGGACCAGCCGGGCGTTCACACCGAACTCGGTGCCGTCCAGCCGGTCCTTCAACTCCGCGCCGCTCACCCGGCCCCGGTTGAAGCGCAGTCCGGTCACCTCGGCGTGGTTGAGGACAACCGCGCCGGCCTCCACCGCCGCGCGGACGGTCATGACCGCCATCCGCGCGTCGTTCATCTGGTGGTCGCCGTAGACGGCGACGGCCTTGAGGTTCTCGGTGCGCAGACCCGGGTTGTCGGCGGCGGCCTTCGCGGGCGATATGACCCGGCCGACGCCGTCCCCGAAGGCGGACAGCGCCGAGTAGGCGAAGACGCCTGCTCCGAGCTTGGCCGCGCCGTGCGGGCCGCCCTTGTAGACGGGCAGGTAGAAGGTGAGCGGGTTGACCAGGTGAGGTGCCACGTCCCTGGCCAGTACCCGCCGCTCGTGGTGGTTCTCCGCGACCAGCTTGACCGCGCCGGTCTGGAGGTACCGCAGACCACCGTGGACGAGCTTGGAGGAGGCGGAGGAGGTGGCGCCGGCGAAGTCGCCGGCGTCCACCATCGCCACCCGCAGGCCCGACTGCGCGGCGTGCCAGGCGACCGAGGTGCCCAGGATGCCGCCGCCGACGACCAGGAGGTCGAAGGTCGCCCCGGCGAGGACCTCTCTGGTCTCGGCGCGGCCGAGGTCCGCGCCGGCGGTCGGATGCGCCCCGAGGGCGGGCAGGGTGTTCATGCTGATCAGTTCTCCTCTTCGATCCAGCCCATGGTCCGCTCGACGGCCTTGAGCCAGTTCTTGTACTCGCGGTCGCGTACGGCCGCATCCATACGGGGGGTCCATTCGGCCGCGCGACGCCAGTTGGCGCGCAGCGCGTCGGTGTCGGGCCAGAAGCCGACGGCGAGGCCGGCGGCGTAGGCGGCGCCCAGGCAGGTGGTCTCGGAGACCATCGGACGGACCACCGGGGTGTCCAGGACGTCCGAGATGTTCTGCATGAGCAGGTTGTTCGAGGTCATGCCGCCGTCGACCTTGAGGGCGGTGAGCTCGACACCGGAGTCCTTGGTCATCGCGTCGACGATCTCCCGGGTCTGCCAGGCGGTCGCCTCCAGCACGGCCCGGGCGAGGTGGGCCTTGGTGACGTAGCGGGTCAGGCCGGTGATCACACCGCGGGCGTCCGGCCGCCAGTACGGCGCGAACAGGCCGGAGAAGGCCGGCACGAAGTAGGTGCCGCCGTTGTCCTCCACCGAGCTCGCCAGCGTCTCGATCTCGGCCGCGGTGCTGATCAGGCCCATCTGGTCGCGCATCCACTGCACCAGCGAACCGGTGACGGCGATCGAGCCCTCCAGGGCGTAGACCGGGTCCTGGTCGCCGATGCGGTAGCCGACCGTGGTGAGCAGGCCGTTGTAGGAGTTGATCGGCTCGCTGCCGGTGTTCATCAGCAGGAAGGTGCCGGTGCCGTACGTGGACTTGCCCTCACCGGTGGCGAAGCAGGTCTGGCCGAACAGCGCGGCCTGCTGGTCGCCGAGCGCGGACGCCACCGGGATACCGGCCAGGGCGCCGGAGGCGGCGGTGCCGTAGACCTCGGCGGAGGACTTGATCTCCGGCAGCACCTCCATCGGGATGTCCATGGAGGCGCAGATGCGCTCGTCCCAGTCCAGCTCGTGCAGGTTCATGAGCATCGTGCGGGAGGCGTTGGTGACGTCGGTGACGTGCACACCGCCGTCGACGCCGCCGGTGAGGTTCCAGATGACCCAGGAGTCCATCGTGCCGAAGAGGATCTCGCCGCGTGCGGCGCGCTCGCGCAGCCCCTCGACGTTGTCCAGCAGCCAGCGGATCTTCGGGCCCGCGAAGTACGAGGCCAGCGGCAGGCCGGTCTCGCGGCGGAAGCGGTCCTGGCCGACGTTGCGGCCCAGCTCCTTGCAGAGGGCGTCGGTGCGGGTGTCCTGCCAGACCAGCGCGTTGTGGACGGGCTCACCGGTGTTCTTGTCCCACAGCACGGTCGTCTCGCGCTGGTTGGTGATGCCGATGGCCTTGACGTCGTCCGTGCTGATGCCGGCCTGGCGCACCGCGCCGTCGACGACCTCCTGGACGTTGTTCCAGATCTCGACCGCGTCGTGCTCGACCCAGCCGGGCTTGGGGAAGATCTGCTCGTGTTCCTTCTGGTCGACGCCGACGGTCCGGCCGTCCTTGTCGAAGATGATGCAGCGGCTGGAGGTCGTGCCCTGGTCGATGGCGGCGATGAACGCGCGCTGGGTGGAGTCGGTGCTCTGGTTCTCGGTCATGTCTTCGGCTCCGTTGCTGAAAGGTGGGTGGCTGACCGGCTTCGCCGGGCGTCGGGTCGGTGGCGCTCAGGCGAAGGCGAGCTGGTAGATCCCGCCGGCGATGACACCGCCCAGGAGCGGACCGACCACCGGGATCCACGCGTAGCCCCAGTCTGACCCGCCCTTGTTCGGCAGGGGCAGCAGCGCGTGCACGATTCGCGGTCCGAGATCGCGGGCAGGGTTGATGGCGTACCCGGTCGGACCGCCGAGGGAGAGGCCGAGGCCGACGACCACGAGGGCCACGATCAGGATGCCGGTGCCGGAGACGGCCAGGCCCTCGGTCAGTCCCAGGGCGAGGATCGCCAGGACGAGGACGGTGGTGGCGATGGTCTCGGTGAGGATGTTGCTCAGCGGGTTGCGGATCGCCGGGCCGGTGGAGAAGATCCCGAGCACCGGGCCCGGGTCCTCCACGCCGCGCGGGCCGGGGGCCTTGGGGCCGGCGTTGGCCGCGACCTCGTCGGAGCCGTCGGCGCCGACCGCCACCGCGACCTTCTCCTCGGCCGTCTCCTCGGCCGTCTCCGTGAGGTGTGCTCTGAAGTGGTCCTTGTAGCAGACCCACATCAGGAAGGCGCCGAGCATGGCGCCGATCAGCTGACCGGCGAAGTAGTAGGGGACCTTGTCCCAGGCGTTCTCCTTCATCGCGATACCCACCGTGACGGCGGGGTTGAGGTGCGCGCCGGAGAGGTTGCTGGAGATGTAGGCACCGGTCAGGACGGCGAAGCCCCAACCGAAGGTGATGGCGACCCAGCCGGCGTTGAACGCCTTCGAGTGCTTGAGCACCACGCCGGCCACCACTCCGCCGCCGAGCAGGATGAGGACGGCGGTGCCGATGACCTCGCCAAGAAATATGTCTGATGTGGACACCCGCGGCTCCTTACTTCACTGAGGTGGCGGACCGGTCCCGTCCGGTGTTCGACATTGTCGACCGCCGAACGGCAGTTTTCTCCTGTTGTCGAGTGGCGTCAAGAGGTCTGGAGGTCGCCTGTGCGCAACGTTCCCGAAACGCGACCTGGCACTCCGTGCCGCCTCAGAACCGGCGCGCCCCCAGGTCACGGGAGACCGACCGGGCGCAGTCGCGCACCGAGGCGACGAGGGCCGGGCGTATCTCGCCCGCGTCGCAGAGCCGTTCGACCGCGCCGGCGATGCCGACCGCGCCCACCGGCATCCGTCTGCGGTCGAAGATGGGCGCCGCCACCGAGGCCACGCCCTCCCAGGACTCCTCCACGTCGCACGCCCAGCCGCGCTCCCGGGTCAGCTCCAGGCCGGCCTCCAGCTCGGGCGGCTCGGTGGCGGTGCGAGTGGTGAACGCCTCGCGCGGCGCCTCCAGCAGCTCGCTGTGCGCCACCGGGTCCCAGGCCGCGAGCACCTTGCCCATGGCCGTGCTGTGCAGCGGCTGCATGGCGCCGATCTCCAGCACCTGGCGGCTGTCGTCGGGGCGGAAGACGTGGTGCACCACGAGCACGCCCTGCTGGTGCAGGACCCCGATGTAGACCGCCTCGCCGCTCGCCCTGGCCAGGTCGTCGGACCACACCAGCGCGCGGGCGCGCAGTTCGTGCACGTCCAGGTAGCTGTTGCCCAGGCGCAGCAGTTCGGCGCCCAGCTGGTAGCGGCCGGAGATCTCGTCCTGCTCGACGAAGCCCTCCTGCTGGAGGGTGCGCAGCAGTCCGTGTGCGGTGCCCTTGGCCAGTCCCAGTGCGGAGGCGATGTCGGACAGGCCGAGGCGTCGCTCGCCGCCTGCCAGCAGTCGGAGCACCGCCGCGGCGCGCTCGAGTGACTGGATGCTCCGGGCCATCGGACACCCTTCCTTCTCCCCGTGGGCCGCAGTTCCCGCGGTGCGGGAGCGGCGACGGATGTTGGTCGACAATGTCGAACGCTATCGGATCATGCCGATTACCGACAGCGGCAGTCGAGTCTACGACCGTCCCACTCCACGGAACGTCCACCGGTTCCCCACCGGTGGACCGATACCCTGAACGCGTGTCCGGGCCGCGCTCCGTCGCGATCCGGGCAAAGCCGACAGCCGTCGCATCTCCAGGGAGCAGTCTTATGTCCTCGCCGTCCTCGGCCCCCACCTCCGCGCAGGGATCCTCCGCGCAGGGATCCTCCGCGCAGGGAGCAGACCTCGCCCAGCGGGCAGCCGCACTCCGGGAGGCGCTGGCCTCCCGCGTCGTCGTCGCCGACGGCGCCATGGGCACGATGCTCCAGGACCAGAACCCCACCCTGGAGGACTTCGAGGGGCTGGAGGGCTGCAACGAGGTACTGAACGTCACGCGCCCCGACATCGTCCGCTCGGTCCACGAGGAGTACTTCGCCGTCGGCGTGGACTGCGTGGAGACCAACACCTTCGGCGCCAACCAGGCGGCGCTGGGCGAGTACGACATCGCGCACCGCATCACCGAACTCTCCGAGGCCGGCGCCCGGATCGCCCGCGAGACCGCTGACGAGTTCAGCGCCAGGGATGGCCGCGCGCGCTGGGTGCTCGGCTCGATCGGCCCCGGCACCAAGCTGCCGACCCTCGGACACGCCCCCTACGGCCTGCTGCGCGACGCCTACCAGCAGAACGCCGAGGGCCTGCTGGCCGGCGGCGCCGACGCCCTCCTGGTGGAGACCACCCAGGACCTGCTGCAGACCAAGGCGTCGGTGCTCGGCGCCCGCCGCGCGCTCACCGCGCTCGGCGTCGACGTGCCCGTCATCGTCTCGGTGACCGTCGAGACCACCGGCACCATGCTGCTCGGTTCGGAGATCGGCGCCGCGCTCACCGCGCTCGAACCGCTGGGCATCGACCTCATCGGGATGAACTGCGCCACCGGGCCCGCCGAGATGAGCGAGCACCTGCGCTACCTCTCCCGGCACTCCCGGGTGCCGCTGGCCTGCATGCCCAACGCCGGACTCCCCGTTTTGGGCAAGGACGGCGCGCACTACCCGCTGTCCGCGGCCGAACTGGCCGACGCCCAGGAGACGTTCGTCCGCGAGTTCGGCCTCTCGCTGGTCGGCGGCTGCTGCGGCACGACCCCCGAGCACCTGCGCCAACTCGTCGAGCGGGTACGGGACCTGACCCCCGCTCCGCGCGAACCGCGCCCCGAGCCGGGTGCCGCCTCGCTCTACCAGACCGTGCCCTTCCGCCAGGACACCTCCTACCTGGCCATCGGCGAGCGCACCAACGCCAACGGCAGCAAGAAGTTCCGCGAGGCCATGCTGGAAGGCCGCTGGGACGACTGCGTGGAGCTGGCCAGGGACCAGATCCGCGAGGGCGCGCACATGCTCGACCTGTGCGTGGACTACGTCGGCCGGGACGGCGTCGCGGACATGGCCGAACTCGCCGGCCGCTTCGCCACCGCCTCGACCCTGCCGATCGTGCTGGACTCCACCGAGCCCGAGGTGCTGCGCGCCGGACTGGAACGGCTCGGCGGTCGCGCCGTCATCAACTCCGTCAACTACGAGGACGGCGACGGCCCCGACTCCCGCTTCGCGCGGATCACCCGCCTCGCCGTCGAGCACGGCGCAGCGCTCATCGCCCTCACCATCGACGAGAACGGGCAGGCCCGCAGCGTCGAGGACAAGGTCGGCATCGCCGAACGGCTCATCGCGGACCTGACCGGCAACTGGGGGGTGCACGAGTCGGACATCCTGATCGACTGTCTGACCTTCACCATCTGCACCGGACAGGAGGAGTCCCGCAAGGACGGCATCCACACCATCGAGGCCATCCGGGAGCTCAAGCGCCGGCACCCGGACGTGCAGACCACGCTGGGCCTGTCGAACATCTCCTTCGGGCTCAACCCGGCCGCCCGGATGGTGCTCAACTCCGTCTTCCTCGACGAGTGCGTGAAGGCCGGTCTGGACTCGGCGATCGTGCACGCCAGCAAGATCCTGCCGATCTCCCGGCTGGAGGAGGAGCAGGTCCAGGTCGCGTTGGACCTCGTCTACGACCGGCGCCGGGAGGACTACGACCCGCTCCAGCGGCTGCTGGAGCTGTTCGAGGGCGTGGACGCCAAGTCGATGCGGGCCGGCAAGGCGGAGGAGCTGGCCGCGCTGCCGCTGGACGAACGCCTCCAGCGGCGCATCATCGACGGCGAGCGCAACGGCCTGGAGGCCGACCTCGACGAGGCGCTGACCGAGCGCCCCGCGCTGGACATCGTCAACGACACCCTGCTGGCCGGTATGAAGGTCGTCGGCGAGCTGTTCGGCTCGGGCAAGATGCAGCTGCCGTTCGTGCTCCAGTCGGCCGAGGTGATGAAGACCGCGGTGGCCTACCTGGAACCGCACATGGAGAAGAGCGACGACGAGGGCAAGGGCACGATCGTGCTGGCCACCGTCCGCGGCGACGTGCACGACATCGGCAAGAACCTCGTTGACATCATCCTGTCGAACAACGGCTACAACGTCGTCAACCTGGGCATCAAACAACCGGTGCAGGCGATCCTCGACGCCGCCCAGGAGCACCGGGCGGACGTCATCGGCATGTCGGGCCTGCTCGTGAAGTCCACCGTCATCATGAAGGAGAACCTGGAGGAGCTGAACGCCCGGGGCATGGCCGCCGACTACCCGGTGATTCTCGGCGGCGCCGCGCTCACCCGCGCCTACGTCGAGCAGGACCTGCACGAGGTCTACGAGGGCGAGGTGCGCTACGCCAGGGACGCCTTCGAGGGGCTGCGGCTGATGGACGCCCTCATCGCCGTCAAGCGCGGCGTGCCCGGCGCCGCGCTGCCCGAACTGCGGCAGCGCCGGGTCGCCAGGCGCGAGGTGGCGGTGAGCGAGCCGGAGCCGGTGGAGGACCAGACCCGGTCGGACGTCGCCGCCGACAACCCCGTGCCCACC
>NZ_VJYK02000012.1 GCF_007097205.2 Streptomyces alkaliterrae | reverse complement strand
GTTGGGTGGCGGTGTGTCGTGGCTCAGCGGGCGTCTTCGGGGAACAGGCGGGCGAGGGTGCGCACCGCCCGGTACTGGAGGGTCTTGATCGCTCCCTCGTTCTTCCCCATGATCCGTGCGGTCTCGGCGACCGACAGCCCCTGGAGGAACCGCAGCGTCACGCACTCCTGCTGCTGCGGGTTGAGGCGGCGCACGGCGTCGAGCAGCGCCGCGTTGGACAGCGACTCCAGTACGGAGTCCTCCGGGCTGCGTTCGACCTCGTTGGCGTCCAGCATCTCGCCGGTGGTGACCTCCAGCCGGAAGCGGCTGGACTTGAAGTGGTCGGCGACGAGGTTGCGGGCGATGGTGACCAGCCAGGCGCCGAAGTCCCGGCCCTGCCAGGTGAAGGTGCCGATGCGGCGGAGGGCGCGGAGAAAGGTCTCGCTTGTCAGGTCCTCGGCGGTGGCCTTGCCGCCCACCCGGTAGTAGATGTACCGGTAGACGGTGTCGGAGTACTGGTCGTAGAGCTGTCCGAAGGCGTCGGCCTCACCGCCCTGGGCGCGTTCGACGAGGTCCATCATGCGACGGCTGTCGCTGTCCGTGGCCGGTCGGCGGGTGGTGCCGCGGCCGGTGCGGGCGGCGCGTCTGCCGGTGGGCTTGGTGGCGGTGGTGCTCGCGGCGCGGTCGGCGAGCGCGTAGGCGGTGCCCACGGGGGCCGCCGCGCCCACGGGGGCGGCCGCGGCGAAGGCGGGAACGGCGTTCACCGGAAGGCCGGCGGCGAGTGCGGTGACGGCGTTCACCGTGGGGACGGGGACAAGTGCGCGCAGCCGGTGGGCGACCGCTGAACGCAACGTAGCCAGGCCCGAGGCGTCAACCCCGACGTGTGGGTACACGGGACTCCCAGAGGCAGAGCTTCCATCATGGGCAGTTCGGCACGAGTTGCCCCGGGACGGGCGGACGGGTGCCGATTGCGTCTGAGGAGAATAACGCTTCGTGTAGAGCGCACTACACGTGGTTGCTGAAATCGGCGGATTGCTTTGCTCTCGTATGAGATCCTGGTCGATTGCTCGCCGAGTCTCTGACGGTTTCTGACCGTTTTGTCGAGCGAAACTGTCCGTTTCCCGGCGAGTTGGGTTGGCGCGGCCGGGGCCGCGAGTGCCGGCGCGCCGCGGCGGGTAGAGACATGGGATGCGCGCGCGCCCGAGCGGGTGCGGAACGGTCAGGTCCGGCGGATCGGGCGAAGCCGCGTGATATCGGGTGAAAAGTTGCAGGTCAGCGCGGTGTGACGCTAACGGCGGCGACGTTGCAGCGCCACGGCCGCGGCGGCGCCGCCGGCCAGCGCGCCGACCCCTGCGGCGGCCGGGATGCCGACCTTCGCCGCCTTCCGTCCGGTTCGGTAGTCCCGCAGCCGCCAGCCGTTCTCACGCGCGTGCGACCGCAGCGCGCTGTCAGGATTGATCGCATACGGATAGCCGACGAGCGACAGCATCGGAATGTCGTTCGCCGAGTCGCTGTAGGCGGCGCACCGTGCGAGCTCCAGGCCCTCCGCCTCGGCCAGCGCCCGCACCGCCTCGGCCTTCGCCGGGCCGTGCAGCGGCTCGCCGACCAGCCGCCCCGTGTACACGCCGTTCACCGACTCGGCCACCGTGCCGAGTGCGCCGGTCAGACCGAGCCGGCGGGCGATGATCGTTGCTGTCTCCACCGGGGCGGCGGTGACCAGCCAGACCTTCTGCCCGGCGTCCAGGTGAGCCTGGGCGAGTGCGCGAGTGCCCGGCCAGATGCGGCTGGCCATGTACTCGTCGTAGATCTCCTCGCCGATCTCCATCAGTTCGGAGACCCGGTGGCCGGCGACGATGGACAGCGCGCTGGCGCGGACGTCGGCCATGTGCTCCGGGTTCTCGCTGCCGACGAGCCGGAAGTACGTCTGCTGCCAGGCGAAACGTGCCAGCGCGCGGGTGTCGAAGAACTTCCGCTTGTACAGACCCCGCCCGAAGTGGAAGATCGACGCGCCCTGCATGACGGTGTTGTCGAGATCGAAGAAGGCCGCCGCGCTGGTGTCGCCGACCACCGGGAACTCTGGCTCCTCCGGGCCCTCTTCGGCGCCCTCGGGTCGCTCGCCCCGGCGCTTCGCGGCACGTTCGGCCTCCCGCTCGGCCTCCAGTTCCGCCTCCCGCTCGGCCTTCCGGGCCGCCTCGGCCGCGGCCTCGCCGGCCAGGACACTGCGGGGAGTCGCCGAACGCCTACGAGGTGTGAGCCACGCCAGTGCACCCATGCGGCGAGCATAGCCACTTCACCGGTGTGCTCCGGTTAAGCCCACGTGACGGCGGGAATGCGGCCGGCAGTCATCCGACATCGGCGTGCCGACCGAAGGTGCCCGGCGCGCCACAATGGCAGGCATGAAGACTGTGACCCTCATCGGGAAGCCGGGATGCCATCTGTGCGACGACGCCCGGGAGATCATCCGCCGGGTGTGCGAGGAGACGGGGGCGGCCTGGGAGGAGAAGGACATCAACCAGGACCCCGAGCTGTACCAAAAGTACTGGGAGCAGATCCCGGTGACCCTGGTCGACGGCGCGCAGCACGACTTCTGGCGCGTGGACCCCGAGCGGCTGCGCAAGGCGTTGGGCGGCTGACCGCTTCTGGACTACCATCGAGGACGTTTTGCCGCCGGGGGTCGTCCACGTGAGGAGTGTGACAGGTGTCCCTGCTGTGGCGTGTGGCGCCCATCACTTCCAAGGGGCAAAACGGACACTATCTTTGTGCACGCGTTCACAAAGACATAGCCTGTGAGCGATGGGGCGGTCCCGGGGCACGCTGTGCGCGCGGTCGCTCACCGCATTGCGTAAACGGCAGGAGCACCGTGGCAACTGGCCGAAACCACCGACCGGCGACGAGTCGCAGCCGAGGGATCCCCGACGCTACCGTCGCCCGACTTCCGCTGTACCTGCGGGCCCTCACGGCGCTCTCCGAGCGCTCGGTCCCCACGGTCTCCTCGGAAGAGCTGGCCTCCGCGGCCGGGGTGAACTCGGCCAAGCTCCGCAAGGACTTCTCCTACCTCGGCTCCTACGGGACGCGCGGCGTCGGCTACGACGTCGAGTACCTCGTCTACCAGATCTCCCGCGAGCTCGGCCTGACCCAGGACTGGCCGGTTGTCATCGTCGGTATCGGTAACCTCGGCGCCGCGCTCGCCAACTACGGCGGGTTCGCCTCCCGCGGCTTCCGGGTCGCCGCACTGATCGACGCCGACCCGGCCATGACCGGCAAGCCGGTCGCCGGGATCGCCGTCCAGCACAGCGACGAGCTGGAGCGGGTCATCGAGGAGAACGGCGTCTCCATCGGCGTCATCGCCACCCCGGCCGCCTCCGCGCAGCCCGTGGCCGACCGCCTGGTGGCCGCCGGTGTGACCTCCATCCTCAACTTCGCGCCGACCGTGCTGTCCGTGCCCGAGGGCGTGGACGTGCGCAAGGTCGACCTCTCCATCGAACTCCAGATCCTCGCCTTCCACGAGCAGCGCAAGTCCGGCGAACTCCCCGACGACGGGCGGGCCGTGCCGGGCACCGACATCGGTGAGGACGCCGGTGGCGGGGTCACCGGTTCCCCGGTCGCGCCGCCCGCCGCGTCCGTCACCAAGCGCACCGCGTCCGCCGCGCCCGCCGCGACTGACCGCCGGGGCGACGAGCCGGGAAATGACGGGGACCTCCCCGCCGTGATGCCGGCATGAGTCTGCTCGTCGTCGGATTGAGCCACCGCAGCGCGCCCGTCAGCGTGCTGGAACGTGCCGCCCTCGCCCCCGAGACCCGTGCCGTCCTGCTCCAGGACGTGCTCGGCGCGGAGCCGGCCACCGAGGCCGCGGTGCTCTCCACCTGCAACCGCATCGAGCTGTACGCGGACGTCGACAAGTTCCACGCCGGCGTCGCCGAGCTGTCCACGCTGCTGGCCAGGCACGCCGAGGTCGGTCTGGAGGAGCTGACCCCCTACCTGTACGTCCACTACGAGGACCGGGCCGTCCACCACCTCTTCTCGGTGGCCTGCGGCCTGGACTCGATGGTGGTCGGCGAGGGGCAGATCCTCGGCCAGATCAAGGACTCCCTCGCGCTCGCGCAGAACGAGCACACCGCCGGGCGGCTGCTGAACGACCTGTTCCAGCAGGCGTTGCGGGTGGGCAAGCGGGCGCACAGCGAGACCGGGATCGACAAGGCCGGACAGTCGCTGGTCACCTTCGGTCTGGAACAGCTCGCGAACGGCACCGAGATCGTCGACTGGGCCATGGGCAAGCGCGCGCTGGTCATCGGCGCCGGCTCCATGTCCTCGCTCGCCGCGGCGACCCTCGCCCGGTCCGGTGTCACCGAACTGGTGATCGCCAACAGGACGTTGGACCGCGCCCTGCGGCTGGCCGACTCCCTCGGCGACTACGCCGCGGCCGGCGGCCACGACCCCGCCGCGCTGGACGCCCGCGCCGTACCGATGACCGCCGTCAGCGACGAACTCGCCGCCGCCGACATGGTCGTCTCCTGCACCGGCGCCACCGGCCTCGTGCTCACCGGCGTAGCCGTGGAGGCCGCCGTGGCCGCCCGCGCCGACGACCGCCCGCTGGCCCTGCTCGACCTGGCCATGCCGCGCGACGTCGACGCCGCCGCCCACCGCGTCACCGGGGCGCACCTGGTCGACATCGAGTCGCTGGCCGAGGCCGCCGCCGACGCCCCCATGTCCGCGGACGTGGACGCCGTGCGCGGCATCGTCGGCGAGGAGGTCGCCGCGTTCGGCGCCGCCCAGCGCGCCGCGACCATCACCCCGACCGTGATCGCCCTGCGGGCCATGGCCTCCCAGGTGGTCACCACCGAGATGACCAGGCTCGACGGCCGACTGCCCGACCTCGACGAACGGCAGCGTGCGGAGATCACCCAGACCGTGCGGCGCGTCGTCGACAAGCTGCTGCACGCCCCGACCGTGAGGGTCAAGCAGCTCGCCGGGGAACCCGGCGGCGCCGGCTACGCCGACGCGCTGCGGGAACTCTTCGACCTTGATCCACAGACGGTCGCGGCCGTCAGCGAACCGAACAGGAGCGGCCGTGAGTGAGTCAACCGCCACCACCGGAGCCGACCGCCCGCTGCGGCTGGGCACCCGGCGCAGCGCGCTGGCCATGGCGCAGTCCGGGCAGGTGGCCGAACGGGTCGGCGAGGTCACCGGCCGGGCCGTGGAACTCGTCGAGATCACGACGTACGGCGACGTCTCCCGGGAGCACCTGGCGCAGATCGGCGGCACCGGCGTCTTCGTCTCCGCGCTGCGCGACGCGCTGCTCGCCGGCGAGATCGACTTCGCCGTGCACTCGCTGAAGGACCTGCCCACCGCGCAGCCCGACGACCTGGTGATCGCCGCCGTGCCCGCCCGCGTCGACCCGCGCGACGCGCTGGTCGCCCGCGACGGCCTCACCTTCGCCGAACTGCCCGACGGCGCCCGCGTGGGCACCGGCTCGCCGCGCCGCCAGGCACAGCTCAACGCCTGGGCCCGCTCACTCGGCCGGCGCATCGAGGTCGTGCCGATCCGCGGCAACGTGGACACCCGCATCGGATACGTACGCTCCGGGGAACTGGACGCCGTGATACTGGCCGCCGCGGGACTCACCCGCGTCGGACGCATCGACGAGGCGACCGAACTCCTCGACCCCCACGAGATCCTGCCCGCCCCCGGCCAGGGGGCACTGGCGGTCGAGTGCGCCGCGACAAGCACCGCACTCGCCGCCCAGCTCGCCCGACTCGACGACCGGAACACCCGCGTCGCCGTCACGGCCGAGCGAACCCTGCTCGCGGCCCTGGAGGCCGGATGCAGCGCGCCCGTCGGCGCGCTCGCCGACCTGCGGACTAACGAGCAGGCCGTCACCGAAATGCGCCTGCGCGGCGTCGTCGGCACCACCGACGGCACGACGCTGGTGCAGCTGTCCACCACCGGTCCCGTACCGGCGTCCGCCGACGACGCGACGGCCCAGTCCCAGCAGCTGGGCCGTGACCTCGCCGACGCGATGCTCGCCAAGGGTGCGGCCGGTCTGATGGGGGAGCGCGCACGATGAGCCCCACAACCGCCCAGAACCCGCTCACGCCGACCGCCGGGGCGGCACCGACCGCACACCGGCACTTCTACGGTGCGAACGGACACGTCACCTTCCTCGGTGCCGGGCCGGGAGACCCGGGACTGCTGACACTGCGCGCGGTCGAAGCCCTCGCGCGAGCCGACGTGCTCGTCGCCGACCCCGAGGTCTACGACGTCGTCCGGGCCCACACGCGGGCAGGGGTGGACACACCGCTACAGGCCGTGGCCGACGAGACATCCGCCACAACAAGCGGTGCGTCAGATCTTGTCATGAGGGCCGCGCGCAACGGCAAGCGGGTGGTACGTGCGGTGCTCGGCGACCCGGGCCTCGACGCGGGCGCGGGCAAGGAGATGCTGGACTGCGCCTCCGAGGGCATCATCTTCGAGGTCGTACCGGGCGTCGCCACCGCCGTCGGCGTGCCCGCCTACGCGGGTGTCCCGCTGCGCGACGCGCAGGGCACCGACGTGCGGTTCATCGACCACCGCAGCGCCGACGCGAGATGTTGGACCGAGGTAGGCGCCAGCGACGCCACCGTGGTCGTCTCCGCGACGCTGGAGACCGTCACCGCCGCCGCCGGCGAACTCGTCGCCGCAGGCCGCAAGCCCGACACCCCGCTCACCGTCACCGTCGCCGGCACCACCACCCGGCAGCGCACCTGGACCGCCACGCTCGGCACCATCACGCAGACCTTCAAGCAGGCCAAGGTGATGCCCGCCGCCGACGGTTCGCAGCCGGCGATAGTGGTCGTCGGGGAGCGCAGCTCGGCTGCCCAGCGCGATCAGCTCGCCTGGTTCGAGTCCAAGCCGCTGTTCGGCTGGAACGTCCTGGTGCCCCGCACCAAGGAGCAGGCGGCCTCGCTCTCCGACCAACTGCGCTCCTACGGCGCCGTACCGGCCGAGGTCCCGACCATCGCCGTCGAACCGCCGCGCACCCCGCAGCAGATGGAGCGTGCGGTCAAGGGCCTGGTCACCGGCCGCTACGAGTGGATCGCCTTCACCTCGGTCAACGCGGTGAAGGCCGTCCGCGAGAAGTTCGAGGAGTACGGCCTCGACGCCCGGGCGTTCGCCGGCATCAAGGTGGCGGCCGTCGGCGAGCAGACCGCCAAGTCGCTGATCGAGTTCGGCGTCAAGCCGGACCTCGTCCCCAGCGGCGAGCAGTCCGCCGCCGGACTCCTCGAGGACTGGCCGCCATACGACCCGGTGTTCGACCCGATCGACCGCGTCTTCCTGCCGCGCGCCGACATCGCCACCGAGACGCTGGTCGCCGGGCTCATCGAACTGGGCTGGGAGGTCGACGACGTCACCGCCTACCGGACCGTGCGCGCCTCGCCGCCGCCCGCCGAGACCCGCGAGATGATCAAGAGCGGCGGCTTCGACGCCGTCCTGTTCACCTCCTCCAGCACCGTGCGCAACCTCGTCGGCATCGCCGGCAAGCCGCACAACGTCACCGTCATCGCCTGCATCGGCCCGGCCACCGCCAAGACCGCGGAAGAACACGGGCTGCGTGTCGACGTACTCTCTCCTGAGCCGTCGGTGCACAAACTCGCCGCGGCGCTCGCCGAGTTCGGCGCCGAGCGCCGCGCGGCGGCCATCGAGGCGGGTGAACCGGTCAAGCGGCCCAGCGAGAAGCGGCCGACCAGGAGGAGGGCACGTACGTGACCAGTTACGGCAGCTATCCGGCGGCCCGCCCCAGGCGGCTCCGCACCACCCCGGCGATGCGCCGGATGGTCGCCGAACACCGGCTCCACCCGGCTGACCTGATCCTTCCCGCCTTCGTGCGGGAAGGCATCGGCGAACCGGTGCCGGTGTCCTCCATGCCGGGTGTCGTCCAGCACACCCGCGACACCCTGCGCAAGACCGCCGTCGAGGCGGCGGAGGCCGGCCTCGGCGGACTGATGCTGTTCGGCGTGCCGCTGCACAAGGACGCCACCGGCTCCCAGGGCACCGACCCCGACGGCATCCTCCAGGTCGCCCTGCGCGACGTCCGCGCCGAAGTCGGCGACGCGCTCGTCCTGATGTCCGACCTCTGCCTCGACGAGTACACCGACCACGGCCACTGCGGTGTCCTCGACGACCGCGGCCGCGTCGACAACGACGCCACGCTGGAGCGGTACGCCGAGATGGCGCTGGTCCAGGCCGAGGCCGGCGCCCACACCCTGGGCCCCAGCGGCATGATGGACGGTCAGATCGGTTACGTGCGCGAGAGGTTGGACCGCGCGGGCCACGAGGACGTGTCGCTCTTCGCCTACACCGCGAAGTACGCGTCCGCCTTCTACGGCCCCTTCCGCGAAGCCGTCGCCTCCTCCCTGGAAGGCGACCGCAACACCTACCAGCAGGACCCCGCCAACCTCCGCGAGTCGTTGAGGGAGCTGGAGCTCGACCTCGCCGAAGGCGCCGACATGGTCATGGTCAAACCCGGCCTGCCGTACCTGGACGTACTGCGGGTCTTCGCCGAGCGGGTCGACGTACCCGTCGGCGTCTACCAGGTCTCCGGCGAGTACGCGATGGTCGAGGCGGCGGCGGAGAAGGGCTGGATCGACCGCGAGCGGGTCATCCTGGAAACCCTCACGTCGTTCCGCCGCGCGGGCGCCGGGCTTGTCCTGACGTACTGGGCACTGGAGGCGGCGCGCCTTCTGCGCCGCTGAAACCGGGTGGCGCAAGCCCGGGCCCGCTCCCGAAGGGGCGGGCCCCGGGGCGTAGCATCCGCGCATGAGCGACAGCATCGAACGGAAGTCCGGGGCTCCCTTCGTGGTGCACGTGCCCGACGCCGAACTCGTCCCGGAACCCCTGGACGCCTCGCAGATCGTCTCCGGCGAGCCCGTGGTCACCGGCCGGGTGCTCTGGGAGTCGGCGGACGGAACCCAGTCGAGGGGCATCTGGCAGATCACCCCCGGGGTGGTCACCGACACCGAGGCGGACGAGATCTTCACCGTGCTGAGCGGGCGGGCCACCATCGCCTTCGAGGGCGGGCCGGTGCTGGAGGTCGGACCGGGCGACGCCTGCGTGCTGCGCGCCGGCGACCGCACCACCTGGACCGTCCACGAGACGCTGCGCAAGGTCTACCACATCAGCCTGGGCTGACCGCGCCGCCCGGCGGCCCGCCACCCGTGGCCGGCGCGGGGAGCGGACGGGTGCCGTAGACCGGCCCGTACCGCTCGTCCGGTCCGGAGGCGGCGGCGACGGCGGCCGTCGACAGCCGCCTCAGGCAGGCGGCCGCCCGGCCGGTGTCGCGCTCCACGCAGCCGGCCCGCGCCGCGAACTCCCGCCCCTCGCGGAGCGCCCGCGGCAGCCCCCGACGCCGCTCCCCGACGCTGCACGCCCCGCTGGGGACCTCGGTGTGGTCGAAGAGGTGCGCCGCGTCGGGGGATCGGAGCTGTGCGCAGACGCTTGCCCGGGCGGACGGTGCGCCTGTCAGCGTCATCCGGTCGGGATCGCCGCCGAAGGCGCGTGCGTTGCGCTTCACCCAGTGCAGGGCGGCCTGCTGGTCGGCGAGTGCGAAGTTCCCGGAGTCGCCGAACGCCGGGTGCGCGAGGTGGCCGAACGCTCCGAGGCGGTGGTGCACCGTCACCACCACGGCGTCCTCCCGTTCCGCGAGGGCGGTCGCGTCCACCGGGTCGCCGGTGCGGTGCGGGGGCCGGCCACGGTGCGGGGGCTCCTCGCCGTGCAGCCACACCACCACCGGCTTGTCCGCGCCGACGGTGACGTGCGGCGGTGTGGTGACGTCCAGGTACAGGCAGTCCTCGTCGCCCGCCAGAAGGCCGTCCAGCGGCTGCGGGCAGCGCGGTCCCGGCTTCCTCGCGTCCCGGGTGCCGTCCCAGCCCGGCGCCGGTTCGGGTGCGCGCCAGCGCCGGTCGCCGACCGGCGGGGCGGCGTACGGGATGCCCTGGAAGATCCGGGCGCGGTCGCTCACCGTGCCGCGCACCGCGCCCTGGTCGGTGCGGACGACGGTGCGGTCCGGGTCGTCGTCGCCGCGGGCGTTGTCGGCGGTGGCGAGCGCGGCGGCGGTCAGCGCGGCCGCCAGCGCCGCCAACGCCACGCCGCGCGCGGCCCGTTGGACGCGCACCCGGCTGAAGACCGTCCGCGCCGCCGGAGTCGTCCCCCTCAACCTGAACATGCCTCAGACGTTACGGAGTCGATGTCCCCTTCGGCATCCGAATTGCCCCCGGTTCCGGGGTGGTTCAGGCACCACCCCTAGGGGTGCGGCCTGCCCCACCCCGAGACCGACGGCGGCGGGTGGGCGTCAGAGGCGGTCGGGGGTGCGGATGCCCAGGAGGGCCATGCCCTCCCGAAGCGTGCGCGCGGTCAGCTCGCACAGGAAGAGGCGGTTCCCGACCGTGCGGGCGTCCTCCGCGCGCAGTACCGGGCACTGCTCGTAGAAGCCGGTGAAGTGCGTCGCGAGGCCGTACAGGTACGCGGCGAGCTTGTGGGGCTCGTAGGTCTCGGCGACGGCCTCCAGGGTCTGGGAGAACTCGTCCAGGTGCAGCCCGAGGGCGCGTTCCGCCGCCGCGAGCGCCGGCTCCTCCTGGGCGACCGGGGCAAGGCCCCGGTCGGCGGCCTTGCGCAGGATCGACTGGATGCGGGCGTACGCGTACTGGAGGTAGACGCTGGTGTCGCCGTTGAGCGAGACCATGCGGTCCAGGTCGAAGACGTAGTCGCGGGACATCGACGTCGACAGGTCGGCGTACTTGACCGCGCCGATGCCGACCTGCGCGGCGCGCTCGTTGATCTCCTCGTCGGTGAGGTCGCGGGCCTTCTCCCGGACGACCGTCTCGGCGCGCTGGACGGCCTCGTCGAGCAGGTCGACGAGCCGGACGGTCTCGCCCTCGCGGGTCTTGAACGGCTTGCCGTCCTTGCCGAGGACCGTGCCGAACGCGAGCTGGCGGGCCGCGCCCTCGGGCAGCCAGCCCGCCCGGCGGGCCGTCTCGAAGACCATCTTGAAGTGCAGCGCCTGCCGGGCGTCGACGACGTACAGCAGGGTGTCGGCGTGCAGGTTGCCGACCCGGTCGCGGATGGCGGCCAGGTCGGTGGCGGCGTAGCCGAAGCCGCCGTTGGACTTCTGCACGATCAGCGGCGTCGGGTTGCCGTCCGGGCCCTTCACGTCGTCGAAGAACACGCACAGCGCGCCGTCGGAGCGGACGGCGACGCCGGAGGACTCCAGGTCGGCGACGACCTGCTGGAGGCTGTCGTTGTAGGCGCTCTCGCCGACGACGTCCTCGTCCCTGATCTCCACGTCCAGCTTGTCGTAGACCGCCTGGAAGTAGATCTTCGACTCGTCGACGATCTTGTGCCAGAGGTCCAGGGTCTCCTTGTCGCCGCCCTGGAGCTGGACGACGCGGTCGCGGGCGCGGGTCTTGAACTCCTCGTCGGAGTCGAACAGCGCGCGGGAGGCCTTGTAGAGCCGGTTCAGCCGGGACATGGCGGCCTCACCGCTCTCGCCGGCCTCCCCGCCCTGGCCGTCCGACTCGTGGTCCAGCTCGTGCGGGTGCTCGATCAGGTACTGGATGAGCATGCCGAACTGGGTGCCCCAGTCGCCGATGTGGTGGCGGCGGACCACGTTCTCGCCGCGGTGCTCCAGGATGCGCATGACCGCGTCGCCGATCACGGTCGAACGCAGGTGTCCGACGTGCATCTCCTTGGCGACGTTCGGCTGCGAGTAGTCGATCACCGTGGTGCCCGGCTGCTCGGCGAGCGGTACGCCGAGGCGGTCGTCGGCGGCGCGGGCGGTCAGTGTCCGCATGATCGCCGCGTCGGTCACCGTGATGTTGAGGAAGCCGGGTCCGGAGACCTCGACCTCGGCGATCTCCGCGTCCAGCCCGTTCAGCCGCTCGACGACCTGGCCGGCCAGCTCCCGCGGGTTGCCCTTCAGCTTCTTGGCCAGGGCGAGCATGCCGTTGGCCTGGAAGTCGGCCCGGTCGCTTCGTCGCAGCAACGGGTCCGCGCCGGCGGCCTCCGGCAGGGCTGCCGAGAGGGCGTCCGCGACGCGCTGGTTGACCGTTGCAGCGAGTGAGGGGACCGAAGCCATGAGTCGTTGCCGTTCCGTCGAAGTCCGTCAGGTGGCGCCTGGATCACGCCAGTATTCCATGTGACAGCACGCTTGCTCAGGATGGGAGAATGGGGGCGTCAGCCGTACGAGCGCAGAGCGAGAAGGAAGTACCGGACGTGGCTCAGACCACCCCCGAGGCCGACTGGGTCTCCCGATTCGCGGACGAGGTCATCGCCGAGGCGGAGCGTCGCGCGCCCGGCAAACCGATCGTCTGCGCCTCCGGGCTCAGCCCGTCGGGTCCCATCCACCTCGGCAATCTGCGCGAGGTCATGACCCCCCACCTGGTCGCCGACGAGATCCGCCGGCGCGGCCACGCCTGCGAGCACATCGTCTCCTGGGACGACTACGACCGGTACCGCAAGGTGCCGGCCGGTATCGACCCCTCGTGGGAGCAGCACATCGGCAAGCCCCTGACGGCCGTGCCCGCGCCGCCCGGCAGCGAGCACCCGAACTGGGCCGAGCACTTCAAGGCCGCCATGGTCGACTCGCTCCGCGAGCTCGGCGTGGAGTTCCGCGGCATCAGCCAGACGCAGATGTACACCTCCGGCGCCTACCGCGAGCAGATCCTGCTGGCGATGCGCGAGCGCGACAAGATCGACGCCGTGCTCGACCGCTACCGCACCAAGGGCAAGGGCGGTGCCAAGAAGAACCAGAAGCCCGTCGACGAGGCGGAGCTGGCGGCCGCCGAGGGCTCCGGCGCGGCCTCCGAGGACGACGGCAGCTCCGGCACCGCCGGGTACTACCCGTACAAGCCGTACTGCGGCGCCTGCGACACCGACTTCACCACGGTCACGTCCTACGACGACAACACGACCGAGCTGACCTACGAGTGCCGCTGCGGGCACCGCGAGACGGTGCTGCTGAGCGAGTTCGACCGCGGGAAGCTCGTGTGGAAGGTCGACTGGCCGATGCGCTGGGCGTACGAGGGCGTGGTCTTCGAGCCCTCCGGCGTCGACCACTCCTCGCCGGGCTCGTCGTTTGTCGTCGGCGGGCAGATCGTCCGCGAGGTCTTCGGCGGCGAGCAGCCCATCGGCCCGATGTACGCGTTTGTCGGCATCAGCGGCATGGCGAAGATGTCCAGCTCCAAGGGCGGCGTGCCGACGCCGGCCGACGCGCTGGAGATCATGGAGGCGCCGCTGCTGCGCTGGCTGTACGCCCGCCGCCGGCCCAACCAGGCCTTCAAGGTCGCCTTCGACCAGGAGATCCAGCGCACCTACGACGAGTGGGACGCGCTGGTGAAGCGGATCGACGAGGGCACCGCGCAGCCGGCGGACGTCGCCGCCCACGCCCGGTCCGTGCGCACCGCCTCCGGCCCGCTGCCGGTCACCCCGCGCCCGCTGCCCTACCGCACGCTGGCGTCCGTTGCCGACGTCACGCAGGGTGCCGAGGACCAGATCCTGCGCATCCTCGGCGAACTGGACCCGGCCAACCCGGTGGACAACCTCGACGTCACCCGGCCGCGCCTGGACCGCGCCGAGCGCTGGATCAGCACCCAGGTGCCGGAGGACCAGCGCACCCGGGTCCGCGAGGAGCCGGACGCCGAACTGCTGGCCTCCCTGGAGGACCACCAGCGCGAGGGGCTGCGCCTGCTGCTCGACGGCCTCGACGAGCACTGGTCGCTGGACGGCCTGACCACGCTGGTCTACGGAGTGCCGAAGGTCCAGGCCGGGCTGACGCCCGAGGCCAAGCCGACGCCCGAACTGAAGGTCGCTCAGCGGGAGTTCTTCGCCCTGCTGTACCGGCTGCTGGTGAGCCGCGACACCGGCCCGCGACTGCCGACGCTCCTCCTCGCGGTGGGCGCCGACCGGGTCCGCAAGCTGCTGGGCGCCTGACTCCCGCCTTCGCCCGGACGGGTGTGGCCGGCCGACTTCCGCGTCAGCCGGCCACACCCGTCCGGGCGTTCACGGTCATCCCACCCGTAGGGCTTCGGCGATGACCTCGACGACGTCCTCGTGGTTGTCGACGAGGTAGAAGTGGCCGCCGGAGAAGACGCGCAGGTCGAAGGAGCGCCGGGTGTGTTCGCTCCAGTGGTGTAGCTCTCGCACGGCGACCCGGGGGTCGGAGAAGCCGGTGAGGGCGTGGACCGGACAGTCGAGCGCGGGGCCCGGAACGTACTCGTATGTCTCCGCCGCCCGGTAGTCGCTGCGGAGTGTCGGCAGGACGATGTCCAGCAGCTCCGCGTCGCCGAAGATCTGCGTGCCGGTGCCGTCCAACGCGCTGATGTCCGCCACGAGTTCGTCGTCGGACAGGCGGTGCAGACCGTCGTCGACGACGCGGTGCGGGGCCCGGCGCCCGGAGACCCACAGGGCGAGTGGGGGACGCCCCGCCTCCTGGAGCCGGCGGGCGACCTCGTAGGCCAGTGTGGCGCCCATGCTGTGGCCGAACAGTGCGTACGGGAGGTCGGTCCGGGGCAGCAGCGCCCGTGCGGCCCGGTCGGCCATTTCCGCCATGGAGGCAACGTTCGGCTCGTTGCGGCGGTCCTGGCGGCCCGGGTACTGGACGGCGACGACGTCCGTGCCGGGGGCGAGGGCCCGCGAAGTCGGAAAGAAGAAGCTCGCCGACCCTCCTGCGTGTGGAAAACAGAAGAGTCGTGTCGTCGCCTCGTCGGAGGGGTGGAATCGTCGGATCCACGCTGTGCCGTCGTCGTGGTCTTCGCTCAAGGTGCTTTCCCTGTGGCCGTTCCCGAATGTCTGCCCGGGGAATCACGTTGCAGCAGGCGAGGGCGGTGCGGCAAGCCCGGAACCCCCCTGATTGCGTGCCCCCCTAATCTCGTTGTGGTGTCGGTTTCTAAGGGTTCTCAGAGTTCCGGCAGTTCTCTAGGGTCTCGGGTCGTGGCGCGCTTACCAGCTCCGCCGCGTGCCGGCTTCGAGAGGAAACCACGTGAGGGAAATAGTCGACGCCGTCCTCTCCGGGGAGGCCACCGCCGCCGACTACGCGGCTCTGCCTCTTCCGGACGGCTATCGAGGCGTTGTCGTCCGCAAGGAGGACACGGAGATGTTCGACGGCATCCCGAGCCACGAGAAGGACCCGCGGAAATCGCTGAGCCTGGAGGAGGTGCCGCTGCCGCCGCTCGGTCCGGGCGAGGCACTGGTGGCCGTCATGGCCTCCTCCGTCAACTACAACTCGGTGTGGTCCTCGATCTTCGAGCCGCTGCCGACCTTCGGTTTCCTCGAGCGCTACGGCCGCCTCAGCCCCTTGGCGAAGCGCCACGACCTGCCGTACCACGTCATCGGCTCCGACCTCTCGGGTGTCGTCCTGCGCACCGGCGACGGGGTGAACCGCTGGCAACCCGGCGACGAGGTCGTCGCGCACTGCCTGAGCGTCGAACTGGAGTCGTCCGACGGGCACAACGACACCATGCTCGATCCCGAACAGCGCATCTGGGGCTTCGAGACGAACTTCGGTGGCCTCGCCGAGATCGCACTGGTCAAGGCGAACCAGCTCATGCCCAAGCCCGGTCATCTGACCTGGGAGGAGGCCGCGGCTCCCGGACTGGTGAACTCCACGGCGTACCGGCAACTCGTCTCCCCCAACGGCGCGCGGATGAAGCAGGGCGACAACATCCTCATCTGGGGGGCCAGCGGCGGACTCGGCGGCTACGCCACCCAGCTGGCGTTGGCGGGCGGCGCCACCCCGATCTGCGTGGTCTCCAGCCCGCGAAAGGCCGAGATCTGCCGGAAGATGGGAGCCGAAGCGATCATCGACCGCGCGGCCGAGGACTACCGGTTCTGGAAGGACGAGCGAACCCAGGACCCGGGGGAGTGGAAGCGGTTCGGCCGGCGTATCCGCGAACTGACCGGTGGGGAGGACGTCGACATCGTCTTCGAGCACCCGGGCCGTGAGACCTTCGGCGCCTCGGTGTACGTCACTCGCAAGGGCGGCGCCATCGTCACCTGCGCCTCCACCTCCGGCTACCGGCACGAGTACGACAACCGCCATCTGTGGATGTCGCTGAAACGCGTCATCGGGTCCCACTTCGCCAACTACCGCGAGGCGTGGGAGGCAAACCGGCTCGTCGCCAAGGGGCGAATCCACCCCACCCTCTCCACGGTCTACCGGCTCGAGGACACCGGGCAGGCCGCCTACGACGTGCACCGCAACCTCCACCAGGGCAAGGTCGGCGTCCTGGCGCTCGCACCCGAGGAGGGACTGGGCGTGCGTGACCACCAAACGCGTGCCCGGCACGTCGAGGCCATCAACCGCTTCCGCACCTGACCGGCCCTCGCCGCGCCGTCCCCAGTACCTACGAGACACCGAGGACTTCGCACACCATGGCACGCAGGCACGGCGTTATCGGGGTCGTGGGGCTCGGGTCGGTCGGTGAGGCACTGCTGTGGCTGCTGCACGACGCGGGATACCCGACGGTCGGGGTGGACCGGGAACCCGACGTGCTGGCCCGCGTCGAGCAGCGCATGACCGCCAGGGCCGGCCGCCGTCCGTCCGGCGTACGCGGCTACACGCTGACCAACGACACGGCGCTGCTGGCGCGGTCCGACCTGGTGATCGAAGCCGTGGACGAGGACCTCGTCACCAAACTCGACGTCCTGCGCCGTCTGCACAGCGTGTGTCCGAACGAGACCGTGCTCGTCACCACCACGGCCTCGATGGCGCTGCCCCGTCTCGCCATCGCCTCCGGCCGCCCCGACCGGACCGGAGGACTGCGGCTCTTCAGGCCGCCGGCGGTCGGTTCCGGGGTCGTGCCCGTGTTCACCTCGATGAGCCGTGACGACACCAGGGAGGCCGTGGCACGCCTGGTCGCGGAGCTCGGTCTCGCCGTGGCCCCGGTCGCCTTCCACGCGGGGCTGTCGGCCACCGACCTGGTGTACACGAGCCTCAATCGTGCCGCTGCCGCGGTCGAGGAGGGAGTCGCCTCCACGGACGTCGTGGAGGCGGCCATGCGCAGGGGCTGCGGCCTGCCGGTCGGACCACTGCGACTTCTCGACGAACTGGGTCTGGACACCGTGCACACCCGTCTCTCCGAGCTGTGGACACGCTCGCGCGGTTGCGTGTTCCGGCCCGCCCGGCTGCTGAGTTCCATGGTTCTCGGCGGCGCGTTGGGAAGGAAGAGCGGCGAGGGGTTCTACCGCTATGACGACGCGGGCCGAGCACTGGGATGCGGCGCCGCCGCCAGGACGGACTGCCCGGACCTCAGCGAGGCCGTGGTCAACCGGCTGCTGTATCCGTATCTGGCCGACGCCGTAAGGCTGTTGGACCGGCCGGGCACGGACGCGGCCGAGATCGACGCCGCTGTGGAGCGTGGCTTCGGCTGGCCGACGGGGCCCTTCGAACTGCTGGACCGGATCGGTCTGGACGTCGCGCTCGCCAGGCTGCGGCGGCTGCACGCGGAGTTCCCCGAGAGCGCGTGTGAACCGCCTGCGGCCATCCAGCAGTTGGTCGCGGGTGGCTTTCTCGGCCGCAGGAGCGGGCAGGGCTTCCGCCGGGTGTGAGGCGCGCTCTGGAGCGCCGGTCAGCGGACGGCCGCGTCCCGTCCCAGCGCCTGGGGCAGTGCGGCGCGGCCGCGGACCCCCAACTTCTGGTAGACCCGCGTCAGATGCTGCTCGACGGTGCTCGGTGTGATGAAAAGCCGCTCGGCGATCTCGCGGTTGACGAGTCCGTCCGCGGCGAGCCGGGCGACCCGCTGTTCGGCCCGGCTGAGTGTCGCCGGCGACTCGGCCCCCGGTGTTGCGCCGGTGCCGGCACCGGCATCGGCGCACCGGTCGGCGGCCGCGTGCCGCGAGGCCCTCGGCGGTGTCGGGGCGAGCCTGTCGTGCAGCCGTCGGGCCTCGGCGCGCAGCCACGCGCTGCCCGGGACCGGTTGCGCCAGCTCCTCCCGGAGGAGCCGACCGGCCTGGGCGGGGCTGCCGAGCTCGATGAGCGTCTCGGCCGCGTAGACCCGCCAGGCCGTGAACACCGAGGTGTTCAGGCGCCAGGCGGACAGCAGGTCCCGGCAGGCGTAGAAGTCGCCGAGCGCCGCGTGGTAACGGCCCGCGGAAAGGTGGTGGCGGCCGCGTGCCTGCAGGTAGTGCAGGCCGGGAAGGGACTGGAACATCTCCTGGGGCACGGGGACGCGGAAGCACGCCGCCGACTCCTCGACGTCCCCGAGTCCCGCGCACGCCAGGGCCTTGGCGGACAGGGGGAAGCCGATGGCCACGCCCCAGGCCGGCGCCGGTAGCAGCGCCAGGGCCTGGTCCGCGCGCCGGCGGGCGGTCTCGAAGCGGCCGAGCCAGCTCTCCAGGATCGCGCTCGCGGCCAGGAGGATCGCCCGGGTCGTGGCGGTGCGCCGGGTGGAGTCCCGTACCAGTACGTCGCACCACTCGGCGGCCCGGTCGAGGCGAGCGGCGCGGATGAGCGAGATCAGCGCGGCCATCGCCGGTGCCACCGGCGGGTCGTGCAGGACCACCCCCTGGAGCAGTTGCTCGGCGGTCTCCACGGAACTGGGGGCGGGGCCTTCGGCGAGCAGCGAGGCGAGCATGACGGCGCCGTCGACGTGGCGGTCCACGGCGCCGGCGCCCTGCCCGAGTGCCGTTTCGCCGTCGGTGTGCGCGCTGCGGTAGCGGGTCCCGAGCAGGGGGTAGAAGTAGGCGAACCAGATGTGCAGGGCGTCCAGGCGGGCCCGCAGGTGCTCGGGCAGCCGGTCGCGGGCGGCGTCGAGATCGGCGAGGAGCGCGTCTGCGTCCTGTGGGCGGCCCAGCCACAGCAGATAGGTGATCAGCATGAGCCCCTGTTCGTGGCTCAGTTGGCCGTCGCTGTGGTCGGCGAGCAGCCCGGCGAGTCGGTGGCGAACCGCGGTCGGGTCCGACTCCCACTCCGCGGCCGCGAGTTCAGCGTGAACGGCCGCCTTGCGGCGGCGGTCTCCGCAGGCGTCGTAGGCGCTCCGCAGGCAGGTGGCCGCCCACTCGGCGTCGTGTTCGCGCAGCGCCTGCGCGGCGGCGTCACGCAGGGCGGAGATGGCCCACTCCTCGGCGCAGGGGCCCGCGCACATGAGGTGCCGGGCCACGTCGCCCGGCTCGGCGCCGCTCTCGCGCAGTACCCGCGCGGCGGTGAGGTGCAGCAGTGCCCGGTCGTCGGGCGCCATCTCGTCGAGGACGGCGGCCCGGGCGGTGTCGAGCCGGTAGCGGGCGCCTTCGACCAGGCCGGCGGCTTCCAGCGCGGCGACCGACTGCTCGGCCCGGCCGAGTGGCACACCGAGGTGCCGCAGGAGCGGCCGTACGTTGTCCGCGGGCCCCGCCGCACCGAGTACCGCGAGGGCCTGGGCGGTGCGCACCACGTCGTCGCCGAGTTCGCCCAGCACGTACTGGACGGCCAGCCGTACCGCCTCGCCTCCTGGCGGCGGGGCGATCTCCGCGGCGGCGGGAGCGGCGGCCGGTTCCCGCGTCGTGGTCCGGTCCCGCAGGAGTGCTTCAAGCAGCAACGGGCTGCCTCCGCAGGCGTGTTGCCAGCCGGGTGCGGCCTGTCGGGCGAGCTCGGCGCCGAACTGCTCGGCGAGCAGGCTCTCGGTGCAGCCGAGGGACATGGGCGCCAGCCGGAGCAGCCTGCACCTGGGGTTGCGAACGCACTCGGCCATCAGGGTGTGGTTGCCCTGGGCGAGCCCGGCACGTCCCGAGAGGACGACGAGGACGCGCAGCGAGGACACCCGGCGGGCGAGGTAGAGCAGGCAGGCCAGGGACGCGTCGTCCGCCTCGTGGACGTCGTCGACCGTGATCACCAGCGGGCTCCTCTCCGCGGCGGTCGACACGAGGCGGTGCACCGTGTCGACCGCCGCGGCGGGGACTTCGCGCAGCTTGGCGGCCTCGTCGGGGGTCAGGCCGTGGGAGGCGAGCAGCTGGGTGGCCACACCCAGCGGGAGGGCGCGCTCCGCGGCGGAGGCGACGGCGCTCAGGACGGTGGCACCGGATCTTCTCGCGAACGCCTGGACGTGGTGGACCAGCGAGGTCCGGCCCATCCCGGGTGCGCCGAGGACGAGGGCCGCGCACCCGTCGCCCGTCTGCGCACGGGCGGCCAGCTCTTCCAGGAGCCGCCGCGCCCCGCACCTTTCCGTCGTCTCCACGACCGGCCCCCTCCACTGTTTCGCCAGGTGGCTGGATGCCAGCCCATCGTATGTAGGTGCCATGCGTCTCGGGCGCCCGACCCCCTACTCCGGGTGATCGCGGCGTACCACGGGAGGACCCTGCTGCCCGGGTGTGGCACCGGCGTCGTCGTGCGTACCGCCGCGCGGGTCGGAGAATTTCGCCACCCCCCCTTGTTCTCGCATTCCCGAAGTGAATAGGGGGGTGGTCATCCGGCAGCCAACCCCCCTATTTGCCAAGTCTTTTGAAAAGGGTTCACTTGCCACTCGTGGTTGCGGTTGGCTAGCGTGCGACCACATGCGGACCCACCTTCCGTATTCGGTTCACTCCCGATGTTCTCCTGACCGAACCCGTCTTCGCGGGAAACACCCGTGTGCGCGAGGAGCAGGAAACGAGCGGGAAACGAGCGGGAATCGGCGGGGGAGGCGTGCGACGCGTTCGCCGCGGGTGCGTGGCGGGGCGAACCGGCAGGAGAAAGGGGCAGGGGACAGTGGACGTATGGGTCACCGGACTTGGTGCCATGACGCCGCTCGGCGCGGATGTGCCGACTACCTGGACGGCGATGCACGCCGGCGCCAACGGAGTCGCGCGCCTTGAGGAGGACTGGGCGGAGGGGTTGCCCGTGCGTATCGCCGCGAGGCTTCCCGTGGATCCCGCGGGCTCCATGGAGCGGACCGAGGCCCGCCGCCTGGACCGGGCCGAGCAGATCGCCGTCGTGACCGCGCGGGAGGCATGGGCGGACGCGGGCTCGCCCGAGGTCTGCCCGGATCGCCTCGCTGTGGTGGTGGGTACCGGAATCGGCGGCGTCACGTCGCTGCTCCAGCAGAACCACAACCTGGAGACCCGGGGTCCGCGCCGGGTGTCCCCCCACACGGTGCCGATGCTGATGGCCAACGGACCCGCGGCGTGCGTCAGCATGGAACTGGGCGCGCACGGCGGGGCCCACGCGCCGGTCAGCGCGTGCGCGTCCGGGGCCGAGGCGATCGCCCTGGGGCTCGACCTGATCCGGGCGGGTCGCGCGGACGTGGTGGTGGCGGGGGGTGTGGAGGCCAGTGTCCACCCGCTCCCGCTGACCGCGTTCGCGCAGATGATGGCGCTGTCCACCGCGAACGACGATCCCGAGGGCGCCTGCCGGCCGTTCGACGCCAAGCGCAACGGCTTTGTCCTCGCCGAAGGGGGCACCGTCGTGGTTCTGGAGCGGGCCGAGCACGCGCGTGCCCGGGGCGGTCGTGCGCACGCCTCGCTGCTCGGCGCGGGCGTCAGTTCGAGTGCCGCCCACATCACCGCGTCCGACGTGCCAGGACAGGTGCGCGCCATCACGCGGTCGCTGCGGGACGCGGACGTGGCCCCCGAGGACGTCGGCCACGTGCACGCCCACGCGACCTCCACGCCGCAGGGCGACGTGGCCGAGGCCCGGGCCGTCGTCGAGGCCGTGGGCCGCCACCCGGTGGTGACCGCCACGAAGTCCATGACCGGTCACATGCTGGGGGCCTCCGGCGCCACCGGGGCTCTGGCGGCGCTCCTCGCACTTCGTGACGGCACCGTACCCGCGACCCGCAATCTGCGGGATCCCGATCCCGCGGTCGAGCTCGACGTCGTCATGGGCGAGCCGAGGGCCGGCCGGTGGCGGGCCGCTCTCTCGAACTCCTTCGGCTTCGGCGGCCACAACGTCTCGCTGGTCTTCGGCCGCGCCTGAGCGGGCCACCTGCGGCCCCGCGGGCCGACACCCGCACGACGACGTACCAGAACTCCGATCACGCACGGCAGGTTCCACATGCGTATACCCGAAGGTTGGAAATGACAGGCCGGAACAGCGAGAGCGAGTCGGTGTGCCCGCTTTCCCTCGGATATGACTTCTACCGGGACCCGCAGCCGGTCTACCGGGAGATCAGGGGGAACGGCGGCAAGCCCACCGAGATCGTTCTCGAGACGGGGATGGCATATCTTCCGCCGAACCTGAAGGCGTGGCTCGTCACCTCCTACGAGGACGTCGAGTTCGTCCTCCGCGATCCCCGGTTCCGTAAGAGCATCAACGAGGCTATGCCGCTCTTCGCGGCGAACAGCCCGGCCGGGGCGCGGGCCCAGGGCCGGAGCTCGCTGCTCTACGACAACATGGCCAACAACGATCCACCCACGCACACCGCGCTGCGGAAGCCGCTCAACGGCGCCTTCACCTCCCGTGCGATCACGACGAAGCGCAGGGTCGTCGAGGAACTCGCCGAGGCCGCGCTGGACGCCGTCGCGGGTACCACCGACTTCGACCTCGTCCAGGACTTCGCGTTCCCGTACTCGATATCCGTGATCTGCGACACCCTCGGGGTGCCGGCCGAGGACCGTCGCGAGTTCCACAGCTGGGTGCAGACCATCACTGGTGAGGCGACGCCGGAGGCACTACGGCGCGACGCGGCTAAGATGGTGGACTACCTGTCCGAACTGCTCCGGCAGAAGCGGTCGGGCGGCGCCGAGGACGTCCTGTCGCTGCTCGCCCGCTCCCTCGACGAGCCCCAGGCCGTGGCACAGGCATACGCGTTGCTCGCCGCGGGTTACGAGACGACGGCCAATCTGATCGCCACCGGAATGCTGACGCTGGAGGCGAGCCCGGAGCAGAAGAAACGTTTGTGGTCGGATCGTTCGCTGGTACCGGGCGCGGTGGAGGAGATGCTGCGGCACCAGTCGCCGTTCAACCTCTCGCTGTACCGCTACGTCACCGAGACCGCTGTGGTGGGCGGCACGGAGATACCGGCGGGGTCGATCGTCTTCCTGGCCTTCGCCGCCGCCAACCGGGACGAGGCGCGCTTCGTCGACCCCGACACGTTCGCCATCGACAAGGTCCGGCGCGAGCACCTCGCCTTCGGCGGAGGCATCCACAACTGCATCGGCAAGCACCTCGCCCGGCTGGAGGCGGAGGTCGCCTTCGACGCACTCATCCGCCGCTGCCCCGAACTCGCCGTGCGGACCCCGGCCGAGAGCATGCGCTGGAAGGCGAGCCCGACCTTCCGCGGGCTCAGGAGCCTGCTGGTGGGCCCCGGCCCCGCCGCGACCGCCGAGGAGGAGGCATGACGCCGACAGCAGCGGGGGACCGCGACGCCGGGACCGCGGTCGCCGTCGTCGGACTGTCCTGCCGGCTCCCCGGGGCCGCGCACCCGGGACAGCTCTGGCACAACCTCATGTCCGGGACCGACAGCGTCGGCGAGGCCCCGGAGGGACGTTGGGAGGCCCGGATCGCGCCTGCTCCCGCCGGGGTCGACAGACCGATCCGGCACGGCGGATTCATCGACGGGATCGCCGAGTTCGACGCCGCGCTGTTCGGCGTCTCACGGCGCGAGGCCGAGCACACGGACCCTCAGCAGCGGCTCCTCCTGGAGCTGGCGTGGGAGTGTCTGGAGGACGCCGCGATCCGGACCTCGGACGTGCGCGGCCGGCAGTGGGGCGTCTACGTGGGGGCCTGCGCCGACGACTTCCGGCTGCGGTACTTCGCCTCCGGACGGCTGGACCGGTACGGACACATGGGCACCAGCCGAGCGCTCCTCGCGGGACGCCTCTCGCACCACTTCGGGCTGTGCGGTCCGAGCGAGGTGGTCGACACCGGTCAGTCGTCCTCGCTGGCCGCGCTGCACCGCGCGGTGTCGGCCCTGCGACTCGGCGAGTGCGAGGCCGCGCTCGTCGCGGGCGTCAACCTCAACCTGCTGCCGGACGTCACCGACCAGATCCAGCTCTGGGGCGGCCTGTCCGTCGACGGCCGCTGCCGCACCCTCGACGAGAGTGCGAACGGCTACGTCCGGGCGGAGGGAGGCGGCTGCGTTGTCCTCAAGCCGCTGGAGGCGGCCCTGCGCGACGGCGACCACGTCTACTGCGTGATCGCCGGCAGCGCCGTCAACAACGACGGTGGCCGAGCCGAGCTCGGCGTCCCCTCGCAGGCCGCGCAGCGTGCGGTGATCGAGGCCGCCCACCGGGCCGCCGGCGTGACGCCCGCGGACGTGGCGTACGTCGAGCTGCACGGCACGGGCACGCCCGTGGGCGACCCGGTCGAGGCCCGGGCCGTCGGCGAGGCCATAGGCAGCGGGCGCCCGCCGGGCGACCCGGTCCGGGTCGGGTCCGTCAAGACGAACATCGGGCACCTGGAGTCCGCGGCGGGCATCGCCGGATTCATCAAGACGTGTCTCGCGCTGAGCCACGGGAAACTGCCGCCGAGCCTCCACCACCGGCGCGCCCCGGCGGACCTGCCCCTCGACGAGCTGAACCTCCGGGTCGTGACCCGGCCGGAGGAGTTCCCGCGGCCCCACCGCGGGGTCGTCGGAGTCAGCTCGTTCGGGATGGGCGGCAGCAACGTCCACGTGGTGGCGCGGCCTTCACCGGTCGAACGGCGCCGCGAGCCCCCCGGCGCCGTCGACACCGTCTGGTGCCTGTCCGGCCGCTCCCGGGAAGCGGTGCGCGCGTCGGCCGCCGCTCTGCTCGACCACCCCTTCCCCGAGGACCGCGCCTCCGTCGCCGACGTCGCGTGGACGCTGAGCCACCGGGAGCAGTGGCGGCACCGGGCGGCGGTCGTCGGCGGTGACTGGGCGCAGCTGCGGGAGGGCCTGGCGAAGGTGGCGGACGGCCACGATCTGGCCGTCCCCGCGAGCTGGCTCCAGGACACGGCACCTGCCCGCTCTGCACTGGTCGCCGTCGCCGGCGCCTACGCCTACGCGGGCGGCATCGCCGATGTGAGGCAGCGGCTGGGCCAGGGCCTGCGCAAGGTGCCGGGTCTGCCCACGTACCCGTTCGAGCGGGAGACGTTCCCCGGACCGCCGCCTCGCACCGTCCCGGCCCTCGACCCGCCGTCGGGGTCGCCCGCCGTCTCAGGTCGCGAAGCCGACGCCGAAGCGGCGTCCCCGGGGGCCGACGTAGCGCCGCCGTTCGCCGAACGCTGGGCGCAGGCCGCCACCGGACCGGGCCGGCAGTGGCTGGTCCGCTCACTTCTGGAGAGGGAACTCCTCGTCGTGATGGGCGAGTTCGACGACTCCCCGGCACGCGTCGACCCGGCGGAAACCTTCCGGGACATGGGTGTCGACTCCATGTCGCTCATCGAGTTCCAGGGCCGGATCGTCGACGCGACGAATCTCGAGATCCCCGAGACGGCCCTCTTCGACCATCCCACGATCAACGAACTGACGGCGTATGTGGACGCCGAGTTGGAGGCCACCCGTGGCTGAGCGGGCAACGCGGCAGGAGGACATCGCGGTCATCGGGATGGCCTGCCGTTACCCAGGCGGGGCGGACACCCCCGACCTGCTGTGGGACCTGGTCGACGGCGGCGAGGACGCCGTCGGCGACTTCCCGACCAACCGTGACTGGCACACCGAGGACCTGTACGACCCGGCCTTCGTACGGCAGGGCGGGTTCCTGCACGACGCGGACCTCTTCGACGCGGCGTTCTTCGGCATCGGCGCAGCCGAGGCGACGGCCATGGACCCCCAGCAGCGCGTGCTGCTGCAGACCACCTGGGAGGCGATAGAACGGGCCGGCATCCTCCCGTCCAGTCTGAAGGGCTCACCGACCGGTGTGTTCGTCGGCCTCATGCCGAACGAGTACGGCATGCCGCTGTGGAGGTGGCAGGACGAGACCGCCGGCTACATGGGCACCGGCACGTCCCCGAGCGTGGCCTCGGGGCGTATCGCGTACCTCCTGGGACTCGAAGGCCCTGCCCTGACCATCGACACCGCCTGCTCGTCGTCCGGCACCGCGATCCACACGGCGGTCCGCTCACTGCGGGCCGGCGAGACGGACCTTGCGCTCGCGGGCGGCTGCACCGTACTGGCCGGCCCCGGCATGTTCGTGGACTACGCGAGGAAGGGCGCACTGTCCCCGGACGGCAGGTGCCGCACCTTCTCGGACACCGCGAACGGCACGGTGTGGGCCGAGGGCGCCGGAGTCCTCGTCCTGGAGCCCCTGTCGAAGGCGAGGCGCCTGGGCCGCCGCGTCCTCGGTGTCATCAAGGGCACCGCGGTCAACCAGGACGGAGCGAGCAACGGCCTGACCGCGCCGAGCGGCAGGGCGCAGGTCAAGGTGATCCAGCAGGCGCTCAGGGACGCCGGGCTCTCCCCGCGCGACATCCAGCTCGTCGAGGCGCACGGCACGGCGACCAAGCTCGGCGACCCGATCGAGGCGAACGCCATCCAGGCGACGTACGGCCGGGAACGAGGCGAGGAGCCGGTCTGGATCGGGTCGTTCAAGTCGAACATCGGACACAGCATGGCGGCGGCCGGAGTGGGCGGCGTCATCAAGTGCCTGATGGCGATGCGCGCCGGCACCATGCCGAAGACCCTGCACGTGGAGGACCTCAACTCACACGTCGACTGGTCCTCGTCGGTGGCGGTGCTCCGGGAGAGCAGGCCGTGGCCGGCCACTGCCGACGGCGTACGCCGGTGCGCCGTCTCCTCCTTCGGCGTCAGCGGAACCAACTCACACGTGATTCTCGAGCACCGGGAGGACACCGAGCGGAGAAGGCCGGAGCCGCGGGCCGAGGACAACTCGGCCGCGTACACGGTGAAGCTCGCGGCCAGGACGCCCACCGCCGCGCGAGGCTACGCGGCGGCGCTCGCCGAACGGCTCGAGTCGGACGACGCGGGGTTGGCGGACTTCGTGCGTGCGTGCGCGACGCAACGCGAGGACCACCCCCACCGCGCGGTCGCCCTCGGCTCGACACCCGCCGAACTCGCCGCCGCGCTGAGGAAGTTCGCGGCCGGGGAGGAGGAGCCCTCGGTCGTGCACGGCGAGGCCCGGAGCGTCCGGCGCCCGGTGTTCGTCTTCCCCGGCCAGGGCACGCAGTGGGACGACATGGCCGTCCGCCTGCTGCGCGAGTCCGAGGTGTTCCGCCTGCGGGTCGAGGAGTGCGCGGGCGCGTTCAAACCGCACCTCGACTTCGACATCATGGAGGTCCTCTCCGGCACGGACCGACGGACCGATCGGGACCGCACCGATGTCGTGCAGCCGCTCCTCTTCACGATGATGCTCGGTCTCGCCGCGCTCTGGCAGTCCGTCGGCGTCGAGCCGGCCGCGGTCGTCGGCCACTCCCAGGGCGAGGTCGCCGCCGCCTGCCTGTCCGGCGCCCTCAGCGTCGAGGAGGCCGCCCGCGTCGTGGCCTGCCGGAGCCGTGTCCTCGAGGAGCGGGGGCGGGGCGGCATGGTTGCCGTCGCCGCCTCCGAGGAACACGCCCTTTCCCTGGCGCGTGAGGCCGGTGCGGATCTGGTGGTGGCGGCCACCAACGGCCCGGAGTTCGTCATCCTCTCCGGCGACGACGAGGCCGGTGTCCAGGCGCTGCTCGACCTGTGCGAGGAACGCGGCCGCTACGCGCGACGCGTCCCGACCAGGTGCGCCTCGCACTCGCCCGTAGTGGCCGAACTCGAGGAGGCGGTCCTGGCCGGCCTCGACGGCCTCCGGGCCGCCGTGAGCGACGTGCCGATGTTCTCGACGGTCGAGGGCCGGCAGGTGTCGGGCCAGGATCTGACGGCCCGCTACTGGTACCGGAACCTACGCGAACGGGTCCGGTTCTCCGACACCATCGCGGAACTGGTCTCGCACGGCTACGACGCCTTCGTGGAACTCAGCCCCCACCCCGTGCTGCTCGGCCCGCTCCGCCGCGTTCTCGAGGACGCGGGCAGCGAGGCCCCGGTGTGCGCGACGCTCAGGCGTGACCAGGGCGGCTACGAACGCTTCGTGACGGCCGCCGCCGAGGCGTACGTACAAGGGCACGCCGTGGACTGGAGCGCGTTGCACCGCGGGCACTGGCCGGAGCACCCGACAGCCGTGGAACTGCCCACTCACCCCTTCGAGGGGCGCAGGTTCTGGCTCCCGACCCGGGCGGACGCGGCCACCGCGGACCACCCGCGAACGACGGCGAGCCGGCCCGCCACGCGCCTCGCGGACGGCGGGCACCCCTTCGTCGACTCCGTGGTCGAGACCCCCGACGGCTCGGTCGTGCTCAGCGGGCGACTCTCCATCCGCAGCCACCCGTGGCTGCTCGACCACCGCGTCGAGAGCACCGCACTGCTGCCCGGCACTGCCTTCGTGGAACTGCTGCTCGCCACCGGCCGCGAACTCGGCTGCGAGGAACTGGACGAACTCCTGCTGCGTGACCCGCTTCCGCTGCCGATGGACGGGTCCACCGTCGACGTGCGGGTGACCGTGCGGTCGGCGGACGCGCAGGGCGGGCGGTCGGCGGCGGTCTTCTCCCGCACTGCGGGCGACACCGCGTGGGCGCACCACGCGGACGGCCTGCTGGTTCGGGCGGAGACGCCCGGGCGCGCGGCCACGGTCGGCGTCAGCGCCCCCACGGACGCCGCCCGGCTGGACGCCGCCGGCCTGTACCCGCTGCTGCGTGGCATGGGCTACGGCTACGGCGACGCCTTCCAGGGCGTGCGTTCCGGGGAGCACCACGGCGACCTGGTGCGTTCCCGCGTGGTCCTGCCGGACAGCGCGCGCGTCAACCACAGCGGCTTCGCCACGCACCCGGCGCTGGCCGACGCCGCGCTGCACGCCGCCGTGGCCTGCGGCCTCCTGGGCGAGCCCCGGCCCACGGAGATCGCGGTGCCGTTCCTGTTCAACGGCGTACGCGTGTACGGCGGTCACGAGACCGTCGAGTGCTGGGCGCTGGCGCGCCGGGTGGCGGAGGACGCGATCACGCTGACGCTCGCCGACGACGACGGCCGGGTCCTGTTCAGCGTCGACCGCATGGTGGTCCGCGGGCTCGCCCTGTCCGGCGGGACGCCCGATCCCGACTCCGCCGCCCTGTACACCACCGAGTGGGCGGAGGTGTCCGACGAGCCCGGTGAGGAGCACCGCCTGTGCGTGGTGGGCGGCGAAGGGCGGCTGGCCTCGGTGCTTCGGGAGACCGCCCGTGGCGGCATCACCATGGCCACGCTCGACGAGGCGGCCCTGGTGCTCCGGGGCCTGCCGGGTAAGTGGCAGGTCGTACTGCCCGCACCGGCCGCCGACCCGCGGGACGGTCACCAGCAGCAGGTGCACGGCTGTGCGGCCTGGTCCCTGGAGACGATCCAGCGGTGGCTGCGCGCCGAGGACCTCGCCGAGCGCGTGCTGCTGACGTTTGTCACAGAGAACGCGATCACCGTCCCCGGCGACGTGACCCACGCGCTCGGCGGCAGCGCGCTGTGGGGCATGGTCCGCTCCGCGCAGACCGAGCACCCGGGGCAGTTCCGCGTCCTGGACGTCGATGGCGCCGCGCTCGACGGGCCGGAAGCGGTGATCACGGCGCTCCGGCGCACCGAGCCGCAGCTGGCCGTCCGCGCGGGCCGGGTCCTGCGGCCCTATCTGTGGCCGCTCGCGACTCCGCCGGAAGCGGCCCTCGACCTCGACGGCGGCACGGTTGTCCTCACCGGCGGTACGGGCACGCTGGGACGCGCGCTGGCGCGGCACCTGGTCACCCGATGGCACGCGCGCTCCCTGGCGCTGCTCAGCCGCAGCGGGCAGGACGCGGCAGGAGTAGCCGAGTTCACCGCCGAACTCGAAGGACTCGGCGCCACCGTGCGAGTGGTCCGCGCCGACGTGTCGGACGCCGAGAGCGTCCACGGCGCACTGGCCGCACTGCGCGCCGAAGGTCCGCTGGTGGGCGTCGTGCACGCGGCCGGTGTGCTCGACGACGCGATCGTCTCGACGATGGCGCCCGACCAACTGCACCGGGTCCTCCGCAGCAAGGTCGACTCCGCCCTGCACCTCGACGCCGCCACACGCGAGGACGAACTGCGCTTCTTCACGATCTTCTCGTCCCTGTACGGGGTTCTCGGGGGCCCGGGGCAGGCCAACTACGCGGGAGCGAACACGTTCCTGGACCAGTTCGCGCGGTGGCGACGCGCGGGGGGACGCCCCGCGAACTCCGTCGCCTGGGGCCTGTGGGCACAGGCGACGGGCATGACCGGGCATCTCGACGAAGCCGATCTGCTGCGGCTGCGGCGCAACGGCGTCGCGCCCTTCGAGATGGCCGACGGCCTCGCCCTGTTCGACTCGGCGCTCGCGGCGGGGACCGCCAGTGTCGTCGCCGGTCGACTGGCGGTGGCGGACGCCACAGCCGACGGCACCGCGGAAGGTCCCTTCCTGCTGAAGGAGTTGGCGCGGTCGCTCGCCCAGCGCGGACCGGCGACGGCGGGCGGGGCACGGGCCGCCGCCCCCGCGCCCGCACAGCGGCCCGCCGCGGCCCCGGCGCCGCCCACCACGACGGCACCGACCGGTTCGAACACGGCGGTCGCCGGGGAGAGCCAGGAGGCGGCGGACGTGCTCGCCCTCCTGCGGTCCGCTGACGCGTCGTTCGACCAGCGGGTGACCGGCGTACTCGGCCTGGTGAGGGAGTGCGTCGCCGGGCTGCTCGGTCTGGAAGCGCGGCGCGTGGACGCCCAGAGGTCCTTCTACGAGATGGGCTTCGACTCGCTCACCTCGATGGAGCTACGCGTCCGCCTCGGCCGCCGGCTGAGCACCCGCCTCCCCGCCACGGTCGTCTTCGACCACCCCACGCCCGAGGCACTGGCAGCCCACGTCGTGGAGCGGCTCGGCCACGAACGGGGCACCCCGGACGACGACGCGGACGGCAGCTCCGGCCAGGACAAGCCCCCCGCCGCCGCGGTGACGAGTGCCGCCGCGGTGACGAGTGCCGACGCGGTGCCGGACGTCGACTCGTTGTCCGAGACCGGGCCGAGACTCCCCGACTCCGCGCCCTTCCCGCTGACCAGGCTTCAGGAGGCGTACCTCGCGGGCCGCGCGGGCGACTTCGAGTTGGGCAACGTGGCCACCTACCTGTACGTGGAGGTCGACCTGGCCGGCTTCGACGCGCGGACCGCAGAGCGGGCCCTGAACCGGCTCGTGCGGCGGCACGCGATGCTGCGCGCCGTGTTCGACCCGGAGGCGGGGACGCAACGAGTCCTCGGTGACGTACCGAACCTGTCGATCCCCGTGGAGGACCTGACCCGGCTCACGGACGCCGAACGACAGGAGCGGCTCGGCGAGATCCACGACGAGCTGAAGGCGTGGAAGTTCGATGTGGCGCGATGGCCGCTGTTCGTCGTGCGCGCGACCCGCGTCGACGACACGGTGACCCGACTGCACGTCGGAATCGACGTCCTCGTCTCCGACGGCGGCAGCAGCGCCCGGCTCTTCGAGGAGTGGGCCGACCTCTACGAGGTACCGGACCGCGAGCTGCCGGAACCGACCGCGACCTACGAGGAGTACGTCGTGCGGTTGCGCGAGCAGGCCGCGTCCGAGGAGATCGAGCCGAGCCGGGACTACTGGCGGGAGCGTCTGGAGAGCCTGCCACCCGCGCCCGAACTACCGCTCGCCGTGCGTCTCGCCGACGTGTCCGAGCCGGTGTTCACCAACCGCTTCCTGCGTGTCGAGGCACCGGAGTGGGAGCGGTTCAGGCAGAACGCGGCCGCCGCCGGACTGACCGCGTCGGGCGCCGTGCTCGCCGCGTACTGCCAGGTGCTCGCAGCGTGGTCCAAGACCACGGACTTCACGGTCAACTGCCTGGTCTCGCAGCGCGGCGCCGTGCCGGACATCGACCTGTCCCAGGTCGTGGGCAACTTCTCCGCGACCAGCCTGCTCGAGGTCCACGTGGATCAGGCTGCTCCGTTCCTCGAGGTGGCCCGGGGTATCCAGCGCCAGCTGCTGTGCGACATGGAACACAGCGCGTACACCGGCCTGGACGTGCTGCGTGACCTCGGACGCCTCGACGCGGGTGCGGGCCGTGCCCGCATGCCGGTCGTCTTCAACAGCACGATCGGCGGCGCCCAGGGCAAAGCCGGCGCGCGGTCCGGCCCGGTGGGCCAGCTCTGCCGCATGGGCGAGGGCGGCACCCCGGTGTGGAGCGGGGTGCGCACTCCCCAGGTGATCCTCGATCACACGGCGTTCGAGGAGAACGGCGGCCTGATCCTCAACTGGGACGTGGTGGAGGACGTGTTCCCCGCGGGTGTCGTGGACGCGATGTTCGCGGCGTACGAAAGGCTGATTCGTGAACTCTGTCGTTGATGTGGCCGACTCCGCGTGGGGTGAACCGGCCTGGCAGCGCGACCCGGTCCTGGGTGCCGTGACGGCGACGTCCGAGCGGGGGCGCCGCGCCGCCCTCGCCGCGGACCACCTGCTCCACCACCGGTTCGTCACCCAGGTGACCCGCACCCCGGAAGCCGTCGCGGTCGTCGCCGTCGACCGGACGCTCAGCTACGCGCAGCTGGCCGACGAGTCCGCCCGGGTCGCCTGTCGTCTCGCGGCCGGCGGCACGGGTCCGGGCGCGCTCGTGGGCGTTGTCATGGAGAAGGGCTGGGAACAGGTCGTCGGTTGCCTGGGCGTGCTGCGCAGCGGCGCCGCCTACGTGCCCGTCGACCCGGGTTGGCCCGCCGACCGCGTCGCGCGCGTGCTCGACGCGGCGGGTGTCGGCACCGTCCTGACACAGCCGTGGCTGCGTGACAGGGTCGAGTGGCCCGGGAACGTCGATGTCCTGCACGTTGACCTGCCGGCACCGGGCGACTCACGCCCCCAGGCCCCCGACGTCGAGGTCGGGCCGCAGGACCTCGCCTATGTGATCTACACCTCCGGCTCCACTGGTGTGCCCAAGGGCGTGATGATCGAGCACGGCTCGGCCGTCAACACCGTCCTCGACGTGAACGACGAACTGTCGCTCAGCTCGGAGGACCGGGTCCTGGCCCTCTCGGCGCTCAACTTCGACCTGTCGGTGTACGACATGTTCGGCCCGCTGTCGGTCGGCGCGGCGGTTGTGCTGCCCGCCTCCGGTGACCAACGGGAGCCCGGCAACTGGCTGGCGCTGATGACCGCATCGGCCGTCACCGTGTGGAACAGCGTGCCCGCCCTGATGGCGATGCTGTGCGAGCACCTGGCGTCGGCGCCCGAGGGCCCCGGGACCGCCCTACCGCCGCTACGCGCCGTTCTGATGAGCGGTGACTGGATTCCGGTGACGCTGCCCGGCGAGGTCTGGCGCCACTTCCCCGACGCCGCCCAGTGGAGCCTCGGCGGCGCGACCGAGGCTGCCATCTGGTCGATCTGGCATCGCATCACACCCGCCGACGCGTCCCTTGGCTCCGTGCCCTACGGCACGTCGATGCGCGGCCAGCGGGTCTTCGTCGCCGACGGTCTGCTGCGACCGCGCCCGCGATGGGTGTCGGGAGAGATCTGCATAGCCGGCGCGGGCGTGGCCCGTGGATATCTTGGCGAGCCGGAACTCACCGCGAGAAGCTTTGTCGTCTCCCCGACCACCGGCGAGCGCGTCTACCGCACGGGCGACTGGGGACGGCTGCTGCCCAGCGGCGAGATCGAGTTCCTCGGCCGCGAGGACATGCAGGTCAAGGTCGGCGGCTACCGCATCGAACTGGGCGACGTGGAAGCGGCGTTGCTCGGCTGCCCCGGCGTCGCGGGGGTCGTCGTCAACGCGCACGGCACCCGCGGCCGGACGAGACTGGGTGCGCACGTCCTGATCGAGGCGGGCGCCGCACACGACGCGGCCGACATCCGGAGGATGGCCGGAGAGGTCCTGCCCCGGTACATGGTCCCCGCCGACGTCACCGTCTGGGACGCCTTCCCGCTGACAGGCAACGGGAAGGTGGACCGGGCGGCCCTCGCCCGAGCGCGCGACGAAGAGTCGGAGACGGAGGAGAGCGCGCCGCCGGCGAACGCGGACGAGGAGCTGCTGCTCTCCGTGTGGCGCACGTTCTTCGACGTGCCCGGCCTGTCCGTCCTGGACAACTTCTTCGAGCTGGGCGGGGATTCGCTGCGCGCCGTGCGTCTGATGTCGGTACTGCGCCGGGAGACCGGCGTGGAGCTGCCAGTGGCGACCCTCTTCGCCGCACCGACCATCCGAGGCCTGGCGCGGGAACTGCGACAGGCGCACGCCTCCGCGCCGCGCTCCCCGGTGGTGCCCGTGCGGACCGGGGGTACGGCCGTACCGCTGGTGTTCGTCCACCCCATCGGCGGCGACGTGCTGTGCTACTCGGAGCTGGCCAGGAGGCTCGGCGACGATCAGCCCTTCTACGCAGTCCAGGCGCCCGAGGCCCGGGAGGGCGAGGCGGCGCCCGGTCTGCTGGACATGGCCGCCGCGTACGCCAGGTCGATCATCCGGGAGGTGCCCGGGGAGCGAGTACGCCTGGGCGGCTGGTCCATGGGCGGTCTTCTCGCGATCGAGACGGCCCGCGCGCTGAGGCGTCTCGGCCGCACAGTCGACCTCGTGGCGGCTGTCGACGTCATCGAGACGCCCGACGGTCTGTCGCGCGCACCGCACACGGAGCGCGAGCTGCTGGCGTGGCTGGGCCGGGACCTGGCCGGACTGACGGGCCGCCCCTGGCGGCCCGCCGACGCGACGGCCTCGCCCGACGCCCTGTACACGTCGCTCGCCACGCACGGAATCCTCCCCGGAGACCTGGGCCTGCCCGAGTTCCGGGAGGTCTACGCCCGCTTCGCCCGCAACGCACGGGCCCTGTACGGATACCGGCCGACAGCCTTCGACGGCCCGGTCAGCTTCCTCCAGGCGGAGTCCGGTGCGGACGCCGACGCGGTCGAGGGCTGGCGTGCGCTGTGCCAGGGCGGCTTCGAGCACATCCAGGTCCCCGGTGACCACTACACGGTCCTCAGGGCTCCGAATGTCGACGTCGTGGCCGAGACGCTGACGAACATCCTGCGCTGAGACCGGCATCCAGGGCCGCGATGAGACAGGGCGTGGGTGGCCGCTCCCCCGTGGCGGCCACCCACGCCCGGGCCGACGGCGCCGCCCGCGCCGCTCACGCCGGGTCGCGGTCGAACCTCGACGTGGCCCAGAGGTAGCCGAGTACGGTCAGGCCGAGGCTCCAGGCGACGGCGAGCCATCCGTTGTGGCCTATTCCGGTGCCGAGCAGCAGCCCGCGCAGGGTCTCGATGGCGGGCGTGAACGGCTGGTACTCGGCGACCGGCTGGAACCAGCCCGGCATCGCGTCGACCGGGACAAACGCGCTGGACAGCAGCGGCAGCAGGATCATCGGCAGCGCGTTGTTGCTGGCGGCCTCCGCGTTCGGGCTGATCAGGCCCATGCCGACGGCTATCCAGGTGAGGGCCGTGGCGAAGAGCACGATCAGACCGAACGCCGCCAGCCACTCCAGTACGCCGGCCCCCGTGGCGCGGAAGCCGATGGTGACGCCGACGGCTCCCACGAGCACCACGCTCAGCACCGACTGGAGCACGCTGCCGACGACGTGGCCGACGAGGACCGAGCCGCGGTGTATCGCCATCGTGCGGAAGCGGGCGATGATGCCCTCGGCCATGTCGTTGGAGACGGACACCGCCGTACCGACGACCGTGCCGCCGATCGTCATCAGCAGGATGCCGGGAACGACGTACGCGATGTACGCGGCGCGGTCCGAGCCGCCACCGCCGATGCCCGCGCTCATCACGTCCCCGAAGACGTAGACGAAGAGCAGGAGCAGCATCACCGGGGTGAGCAGCAGGTTCAGCGTCATCGACGGGTAGCGGCGCGCGTGCAGGAGGTTGCGGCGCAGCATCGTGGACGAGTCGCGCACGGCGAGGGAGAGAGTGCTCATCGGACGGTCTCCTCGGAGGTTTCGGGGACGCCGGTGCCGCCGGTGAGGGCGAAGAACACGTCGTCGAGGTCGGGGGTGTGCACGCTCAGCTCGTCGGCCTCGATGTCGAGAGAGTCGAGCCAGTCGAGGATCGAGCGCAGCTCGCGCTGGCCGCCGTCACTGGGGATGTGGAGGGTGAGGCCGTAGTCGTCCCCGGTGGCCTCGCGCAGGGCATCGGCCGCGAGGCGGTAGGCCGCCGGGTCGGCGAAGCGGAGGCGGACGTGCCCGCCGGGGACAAGCCGCTTCAGTTCCTCGGCGGTGCCCTCGGCGGCGATCCTCCCGTCGTTCAACACCGCGATCCGGTCGGCGAGTTCGTCGGCCTCCTCGAGGTACTGCGTGGTGAGGAAGACGGTGACGCCGTCGGTGACCAGTTCCCGGATGATCTGCCACATGTTGTGGCGGGAGCGCGGGTCGAGGCCGGTGGTCGGCTCGTCGAGGAAGATGATCCGTGGTGCGCCGACGAGCGTCATGGCGATGTCGAGGCGGCGCTTCATGCCGCCGGAATAGGTGGAGGCCGGCTTCTTCGCGGCCTCGACGAGGTCGAAGCGCTCCAGCAGTTCGGCGGTGACGCGCTTCCCCTCGCGTTTGGAGAGGTGGTGCAGGTCGGCCATCAGGAGCATGTTCTCCTCGCCGGTGATCAGCCCGTCGACGGCGGAGAACTGCCCGGTGACACCGATCGCACCGCGTACCGCCTGTGGTTCGGCGGCCAGGTCGTGGCCGCCGATGTGTATGGCGCCGGAGGCGGGGTCGGGGGAGACGAGTGTGGAGAGGATCTTGACGACGGTCGTCTTGCCGGCGCCGTTGGGGCCGAGGAGGGCGAAGATCGAGCCGGCGGGGATGCGCAGGTCGATCCCGTCGAGCACGAGCTTGTCGCCGTAGGACTTGCGGAGGCCGGTGGCGGAGACGGCGGCGGGTGGTTCCGCGCCGTCCGTCCGACTGGACGTGAGCATGACAGGGACGCGCATGGGGTTCTCCCGTTCGGAGGCAGAAGAGGCGGCGAGGCGGGACGCTCGTGAAGCCGGTTGGTGGCCGGGGCCGGGCCCCGAGGCCCGGGAGGTCAGCCCCGGGCGCGGAGGACGTCGATGTTGCCGTGGCGGGTGCGGGCGCGGATACTGACGGTCTCCTCGGCCTCCGCCGGACTCTCCGACGCGGTGAGCGCGTTGCGCACCTGGCCGGAGCCGGAGCTGGCGTCGAGCCAGGCGGCGGTCCCCCGTCGCACGCCCACCTCGATGGAGCCGTAGGACGTCTCCAACTGGACGTCGCCCCGGGCCACGTCGTTCACGCGGAGGGTGCCGTGGGCGGTGGTGGCGACGACCGAGGCCTCCGCGCGCCGGATCTCGATGTCGCCGTTGGCGCCGCTGACCCGCAGCTCGCCCAACGCGGCGCCGACGCTTGTCGTGCCGTGCGAGTTCTTCAGGACGGCCGGCCCGTCGGCGACACCCACGCGCAGACTGCCGGAGCTCGTGCTGATCTCGGCCTTGCCCTCGACGCGGTCCACGTTGATCGAGCCGTGCGACGCCGCCAGGCGCAGCGGGCCGGTCTCCTCGAGGCGGACGTCACCGGCCGAGGACTTCACCCGGACCTCGCCGAGGCGCCCCTCGCCGAGCACCTGGACCCACGGACCGGTCACCTCGACCGCCGAGCCCGTCGGCAGCTCCACCGTCACGTCGACGATGCCGGGTCGGCCGAACAGGTTGCGCTGCTTCGGTGTCCTGACGGTCAGTACGCCGCTTGTGTACGTGACCTCGGTCTGCTCCACCGCCCGGACGTCCTGGTCCCGCTTCGGGTCGCGGGGCCGCACGTCGACGACGGTGTCGGTGCGGTCGGCGGCGCTGAACCGGATGGAACCGGCCTGCAGTTGGGCGGTGGTGGAAATCGGTGCGGGAGTGTCGAAAGAAGGCATGGCTGTCCCGTCCTCTTGACTCTTCGGGGCGTCCCCGCTGGTGGGACGCGGTGGTGTGGTTGAGGTGGTGCGGGGCGTGCGTGGTGCGGGGCGTGCCTGCTGCGGGAGGTGCGTGGTGCGGGTTCTACGTGACCTGGGCGTGTGAGGCTGGGCGGCTAGCGCACCCAGCCCGTGAAGCTCTGGCCGATCGAGTGCGTCCTGCCGCCTGTCGGGCCTGGTCTCGGCCCGCCGTCGACCGCCGCCGACACGGCCCGTACCAGCCAGGCGTTGACCGACAGGCCCTCGCGGCTCGCGGCTTCCTCGGCACGCGCCTTCAGGTGGGCCGGTAGCCGCAGGTTGACCCGAGCGGTACCGCCCTCGTCGCCCTCGGAGTGGGCCACGCCTCGGGACGGCTCGACGGGATACGACACCTCGACGCCGGGGCCGCCCTCGCCGGGCGGCGGTGTCACCACGAAGTCGGGGTCCAGCCCGCGCAGCCGTACGTCGACCGAGCCGGGGGCGAGCTCACGGGTGATCTCGTCCATCGCGGCGGACAGCACGTTGAGCATGACCAGACGCATCGCCGACTCCAGGGGAGTGGTCAGCCGCTCGGCCAGCTCGCGGGCATCCTCGCCACCGGCTTCGGCGGCGACCGCGAGCTCGCGGCGAAGGGTTTCGACATACGGGGTGAGGTCCATGGCGTCATGATGGCACCACGTGGCGCCATGTGCAACCCCTGGTGGTGTCACTGATCGAGTCGTGTGCCGCCAATCAGCTCTGACCTGCGTGAATGTCGAGTCGGTGACGGGTCGGGGGGTGGGGCTGTCTC
>NZ_VJYK02000119.1 GCF_007097205.2 Streptomyces alkaliterrae | reverse complement strand
CCCCGGGCGCCCCACCCCGACCAGGTGAGAAGACGTGGAAACCCGACACATAGTGGAGTACGGCGTCCTCGCCCTGCTGTGGGGAATGGTCCTGTGGCGGGCCCCCGCCGCCTGGCGCGCGCCCGGGCAGCGCATGCTGTGGCTGACCTTCGCCGCGCTCACCGTCTCCATGACCCTGCGGCTGCCCGCCGTCATGCACGCCATCGACGAGGGCACCGGCGTCAACAACCTCTCGACGCTCTGCAAGCACTTCTTCGGCATCATCGCCGCCGCGGCCCTGCTGGAGTTCGTCTTCGGCATCACCAGGCCCGGCTCCCGGCAGGGCGTCCGCCTCCGCTTCGGTGCCGCCCTCGGCACTCTCCTCGCGCTCACCGTGCTCTTCGCCGTCGTCCCGCGTGACGTCGCCGCCGAGCGCTTCTACGAGACCCACGCCGGCTCCCCGGCCGCCACCGCCTACCTGCTCGTCTGGTACGCCTACCTGGGCACCGCGATGGCCGTCGCCACCTCGCTCTTCCTGGGCGCCGCCCGACAGGCCGAGGCCGGCTGGCTGCGCACCGGGCTGCGACTTCTCGGTGCCGGAACCGCCGCCGGGGTGCTCTACGCGATGCTGCGCGTCGGCTATCTGCTGCTGCGGTTGGTCGGCGTGGCCGGGGAGACCGAGGACCCGGTGGTCACCGACACCACCGACCTGCTCAAACACGCCGCGATCCTGCTGATCCTCCTGGGCACCGCCATCCCCGCCTGGGGCATCGGCTGGCGCGGGCTGCGGCAGGCGCGCCATCTGAGCCGCCTCCGCCGCCTGTGGACAGAGCTGACCGAGGCCGTCCCCGAGGTCGTCCTCGACGAGGAGCTGCGCCGAGGCGAGATGCGGCTGCGGCTGCACCGCCGGGTCGTGGAGATCCGGGACGCCATCCTCGCGCTCCAGCCCTACACCGACGACGGTCTGCGCGACGCCGCCTGGCGGACCGCCGAGCGCAGCGGCGCCGAGGGGGAGCGGCTGCGGGCCCTGGCGGACGCCTGCTGGGTGGAGACCGCCCGCAACGCCAAGCTCGCCGGCCGACCGCCGTACGACGCCGGGCGCGACGCCGAACGGCGGGAGGAACCGACGGGCCGCGCCGAGGCGGCCGACGACGAGCCGGTGATCGGCGCGCTCGGCGATCTCGACTCCGAGGCCCGCTGGCTCTGCCTGCTGGACGAGGCCCGGCAGAGCGAGACCGTGCGCGCTTTTGTCAGCGCGGCCCCGGCGCGGGCCGCCGGCCCCGTGGAAAGCGAGAACCCGTGACCACCGACAGCCATCGACCGGCCCCCGCCGCCCCGGCCGAGGTCGCCGAGCCGTCCGACGCCACGCGGACGGCGACGTTCGCCCGCCGTGTCACCGACGGTCTGGAACCGAAGAACTGGATCATCGCGCTCACCCTCCTCGTCGGGTGGCGCGTCGACGGGCCGGCCGGCGTCGGCTGGGGGGCGTTCGGCGCGTTCTTCGCGGCGGTGCTGCCGGTGCTGTTCATCCGGTACGGCATCCGGCGCGGTCGCTGGGCCGACCGCCACGTGGGGGTGCGCCGCCAGCGGCTGGTGGTGATGGTCTTCATCATCACGTCCGTGCTCACGGGGACGCTGCTGATGCGACTGCTCGGCGCCCCCTCCCAGATGACGGCGCTGATCGCCGCGATGGTGGCCACGCTGGTGGTCCTCATGGCGATCACCGTCGTCTGGAAGGTGTCGGTGCACGCCGCCGTCTCCGCCGGGAGCGTGCTGATGCTCGCCCTCGTCTACGGGCCCTGGCTGTGGGCCGCGGCCCTGCTGGTGCCGCTGGTGGGCTGGTCCCGGGTGGCGCTGCGCGACCACACCACGGCGCAGGTGCTGGCCGGCACCGCGCTCGGCGCGCTGGTCGCCGGCGTCACCTTCACCCTGCTCAGCTGACGCCCGGCGCGGCGGCGTCCTCGTCGGAGGTGGCGTCCTCGTCGGGGGTGGCGTCCGCGGGTTCGGCGGCCAGTACGGCCAGGATGCCCTCGCCGTACTTGGCCAGCTTGTTCTCTCCCACGCCGCTGATCCCGCTCAGCTCCTCCAGCGTCGTCGGTCCGCTGACCGCCATCTGCCGCAGCGTGGCGTCGTGGAAGACCATGTACGCCGGGATGCCCTGCTCCCGGGCGGCCTCCGCGCGCCACGCACGCAGCCGCTCGAACAGCGGCTCCAGCTCCGGCGGCAGGTCGGCAGGCGCGCCGGAGCGGCGCGAGGAGTCCGCGCGGGCGGCGCGCGCCGGCTTGGCCCGGACCGGGTCACGCCGCAGCGGCACCTGCCGACGGCCGCGCAGCACCTCGTCGCTGCCCTCGGTCAGCACCAGCGTGCCGTACTCGCCCTCGACGCCGATGAGGCCCTGCGCGAGCAGCTGCCGCAGTACGCCGCGCCACTCGGCCTCCTTCAGCTCCGTGCCGATGCCGAACACGCTGAGCCGGTCGTGGTCGAACTGGATGACCTTCGCCGTCTTCCTGCCCAGCAGGATGTCGATGATCTGCCCCGCGCCGAACTTCTGGTTCCGCTCCCGCTTCAACCGGACGACGGTCGACAGGATCTTCTGGGCGGCCACCGTGCCGTCCCAGGTCTCCGGCGGTGCAAGGCAGGTGTCGCAGTTGCCGCAGGACTCGGACGCCGACTGGCCGAAGTAGGCGAGCAGCCGCGCCCGGCGGCACTCCACCGTCTCGCACAGCGCCAGCATGGCGTCCAGATGCGCCACGAGCCGCCGCCGGTGCGCGGCGTCGCCCTCCGAGCCGTTGATCATCTTGCGCTGCTGGACGACGTCCTGCAGGCCGTACGCCAGCCAGGCCGTCGACGGCAGGCCGTCACGCCCGGCCCGGCCCGTCTCCTGGTAGTAGCCCTCCACCGACTTCGGCAGGTCCAGATGCGCGACAAAGCGCACGTCGGGCTTGTCGATGCCCATGCCGAAGGCGATCGTCGCCACCATCACCAGACCGTCCTCCCGCAGGAAGCGCGACTGGTGGGCGGCACGGGTCCGCGGGTCGAGGCCCGCGTGGTAGGGCAGGGCCTCCACGCCCTGCTCGGTGAGGAAGCCCGCCGTCTTCTCCACCGACGCCCGCGACAGGCAGTAGACGATGCCCGCGTCGCCCTTGTGCTCCCCGCGCAGCAGCTCGAGCAGCTGCTTGCGCGGCTCGACCTTGCCGGCGATGCGGTACTGGATGTTCGGCCGGTCGAAGCTCGCCACGAAGTGCCGCGCGGCGGTCAGGTCGAGCCGGGTGGCGATCTCCTGGCGGGTGGCCTCCGTGGCCGTCGCGGTCAGCGCGATCCTGGGCACGTCCGGCCAGCGCTCGTGCAGCTGGGAGAGCATCAGGTAGTCGGGGCGGAAGTCGTGGCCCCACTGCGCGACGCAGTGCGCCTCGTCGATCGCGAAGAGCGAGACGCGGCCCCGGTCCAGCAGCCGCAGCGTGGCCTCGTTGCGCAGCCGCTCCGGCGCCAGGTACAGCACGTCCAGTCGACCGGCGACGAACTCCGCCTGGACCAGGCGCTGTTCGTCGACGTCCTGGGTGGAGTTCAGAAAGCCGGCGCGGACGCCGAGCGCCCGCAGCGCGTCCACCTGGTCCTGCATGAGCGCGATCAGCGGGGAGATCACCACGCCGACGCCGTCCCGCACCAGGGCCGGGATCTGGTAGCAGAGCGACTTGCCGCCGCCCGTCGGCATCAGCACCAGCGCGTCGCCGCCGCCGATCACGTGCTCGACGATCTCCCGCTGCTCGCCCCGGAACTCGTCGTAGCCGAAGACCCGGCGCAGCACCTCGGCCGGGTCCCGGGACGCCGATCCGCCACCGCCGGCGCTCTCGTCGGCCCAGGCGACGTCCTCGGGCGTCGGCCCCTCGTGGGACGGCTCGGGAGCGGCGTACGGGTCGCCGTGGGCGTCGTGGGGCGGCGGCTCGTACGGTTCGTCGTACGGGTCGTAGGGCGGCTCCTGCGGAACGTACGACTCCGACTCCCAGGGTGCGGCGGGGCCGGGCACACCGATGCCGTCACCGCGCGTCGAGGAGCCGTCACCAGGCGTAGAGGAAGCCACAGAACCCATGCCCGCAATGCTAGGGGCCGCCACCGACACCCCGAACCGTTCCGGCCGTTTTGCATGGTCCCGGACGGCTCGGGGCGGGGCCCGGGCGGGTCAGAGGCGCTTGGCGCTGCGCAGGGCGGTCGCGTAGTAGCCGTTGCCGTCGAGGCGGGAGGCGCCGCCCTTGTCGCCGATGGTCGGGCCGTTGACCTCTTCCCGGCTGGAGATGAAGATCTTCGCCCCGTCGGTGTCCGGACCGAGGTAGATGCCGACGTGGTCCAGACGCTCGCCCGTGCGCGCGTCCAGCCAGAAGAACACCAGGTCGCCGGGCTGGAGCACGTCGATCGACTTCGGCCGGTCGTAGCGCGGCCCCTTGCCCGTCAGCGGGATGATGTCGGCTCCGAGGGAGGAGCGCGCCATGCCGTTGGCGGTGCGCGGCAGGCCGTCACCCGCGTTGTCGTTGGCCATCAGCGGGTAGCGGGCCCGATACCCGAGCACCGTGCGGATGAAACCGGAGCAGTCCATCGCGCGGTAGCGCATCGACTCCGGCTGCATGGTGGTGCCGTCCCGGAAGGTGTACGGGATGCCCAGGTAGTCGTAGAAGTCGGACTGCTCGAGACGGAGGTCGTTGCCCTCCGAGCCCTCGGGGTTCAACGGGCCGAACTCGGCGTCGCCGGCGTACTTGATGCCCTCGTCGTCCACCTTGACCGGAGCGCCGGGCGTGTACTGGAAGGCGATCGCGAAGATGTCGTCCTCCTCGCTGCCGAAGTACTCGTTGAACCAGTCCTTGAACCACTTCTCCTTCTCGGCGCCCTTGGTCCACGGCTCGGGCATGAACCGCACCCAGTTCTCGGTGACGACCCGGGACTTGGTGTTCGCCGGTTCGGTGAACGTGCGGCTGGGGCCGGTGAGGGTGGCGGTCCGGGCGCCGTCGGTGAAGGTGGCCAGCACGGCGCCGTCGCCGTCGCGGAGGACCGAGCGCGCCGGGTTGTCCAGCCGCTCCCAGACCCGCTCGCCGGTCTCTCGGGCGGCGTTGGACGACTTCAGGTTGGCGACGTCGGTGACGGCCTGCACCGCGGGTGCCTTTGCCTGTTCCTGGTCGCGGAGCGCCACCGTCAGGTAGGCGCTTCCCGCCAGCAGAGCGAGGACGGTCGCGGCGTGCAGGATCGGTCGGGACTTGCGCTTGGTCGGGGCGCTCATGCTTATCGGCTCCAGTCGCTTCCGGTCGTTCGGCGGGGTCGGTACGGGCGCGGGATCAGGCGGTCGGCATGAGGCCGAGCAGGATGCCCGCGGTGAGGACGACGTAGGTCATGAGGGTCACCGAGCCGGTCGCGAGGATCGTGGCGCCCTTCGGCTGCCGGACGAGCTGGTACGCGATGAGGCCGGGGACGATGAACCCGAGGGTCTGGTTGCTGTACAGCAGCGGGAACTCCTGCTGGAGCACGATCGTCAGCGCGCCCTGCAGGACCACGCCGATCAGCACGACCGTCGCGAACAGGCGCTTGCCGTAGAGGATCACCACACGCTGCACGCCGAGCGTGCAGACGTAGGTGAGGACGGTGACGCCGAGGACCATCGCGGCGTGCTGGAGGTCCTCCACCAGCGTCAGCGCGAGCCACCCCGGGGTGATCATGCCGCCGGGGGAGAGGTTGGTCGTCAGATAGCAGACCAGGGAGAACACCAGGCCGAGCGCGATGCCGATCGCGGCGATCTCTGGGGTGAGGACGGCGGGGATCAACGGTGGTCTCCTGGGCTGTGCCTGGGTTCTGGCTGTTCGGGCGCTTCGGGCTGCTGGGCGGGGTGTCGCGGCGGCTGCCCCGACGGATCCCGGGGTGCCCGCTGGGCGGGCAGCGGGCGGGGCGGCCGGGCGTCAGGCCAGGGCGCCGGCGGACCGTCGCCCTGCTCTCCCGGCGCGTGGCCGGGCTGCGGGAACTGTCCGGTCTGCTGCTGGGCCGGGTGGAGCTGTCCGGTCTGGTGTGCCCGGCCTAGTGGCTGGACCTGGCCGGGCGGCTCGACCTGGCCGGGGTGCGGGGGCTCCTGATCCGGCGGCAGTGCCCAGCTGGGCCGGGAGCGCTCGGCCGCCCGGATGTCGTGGATGTCCGGGTAGGGCGCGTAGGGGTCCCGGTACGGCTGGAAGGGCTGCCGGGAAGCGGGCTGCTGGACCTGGCCGGGATGCTCCTGGGGGGCCGCGTGCCCGCCGTGCCCGCCTTGCCCGCCGTGGTCGCCGGGTCCGCCGGGTCCGCCGTGCGTGGGGTGCGTGCCGTGCGAGTCGGCGTCGGCGTATCCGGCCTGCGGCTGCGCGGGCTGCGGGATGTACACGGCGTGCGGCGCCGTCGCCTCGGCGTCCGCCGGGGCGTGCGCCGGCTGGTCGAGGTGCGCCGGGGCGGGCGCCGCCCCGGCGTGCGCGGCGCCGCCGGCGGGGCCGTCCCCGTCGGCGTCCGGCTCCTCGTCGGCGGGCAGTTCGGCCAGGTGCTCCAGCAGGTGCTCGCCCTGGCCGTGGATGTTGCCGATGGCCACCAGCGAGGTCTCCGGCCCCAGCCGGCCCAGCAGTTCGGCCATGAACTCCTCGGGGTCCCGCCGGTCGCCGCCGAGGTCGACGGCGCGCGGGCGCCACTCGGCCGGCATCGCGTCGAGCGCGCTCTTGGTCGGGTGGCCGATCAGGAAGACCGTGTCGGGCTCCAGGTCGGGGATGATCGCGCCCATCTGACCGTTTCGCTCGACGCGGTCGGGGCGGCAGTTGATGACCACGTTCAGCGGCCGTCGCACGGCGCCCAGGTCCAGCAGCTGGTTGATGTTCATCAACGTGGACTCGGGGTCGTTCGCCGCGAACACGTTGGCGAACCGCAGCCGCTTGCCCTCCGGGGTGCGGTACCGCTCGACGGACAGCACGCCCGGGTCCGGCGGCGCGTCGTACATGCCCTGGAGCGCGGTCTGCCGGTCCACACCCAGCAGCTCGGCGACCGTGAGCGCGATGGCGACGTTCTCCTTGAAGGTGAACCAGCTGAAGCCGCGCAGCTCCTCGTCGGTGACCATCTCGGGGTCGGCGTAGACGAGCCGGCAGTCGCGGGCGTCGGCCTCCTCCTGGAGGATGTGGAAGCGGTCGCTCTCGGCGGTCACGCAGATGCCGCCCTCGGGCATGGACCGGCTCAGCGAGCGGGCCACGTCGTCGAGGGTGGGGCCCATCTCCTCCAGGTGGTCCTCACGGACGTTGCACAGCACGCCGATCGTCGAGCGGATGAGCTTGCTCTGGTTGATCTCCTGGAGTGCCGGCATGACCGCCATGCACTCGATCACCAGCACCTGCGGGTTGTAGGCGGCGGCCCGGCGGACGATGCCGATCTGCTCGACGACGTTCGCGATGCCGAACTTCCGGTAGACCGGTTCCTCGGTGGCGTCGGGGTGGATGAAGCGGGCGGCGGTACCCGTCGTCTTGGCGACCGTGACCAGGTCGCCGCCGCGCAGGGCGCCGGCGCACAGCCGGGTGATGGAGCTCTTGCCGCGGATGCCGTTGACCAGCACCCGCGTGGGTATGCGCTCCAGGTTGGCGAAGTGCCGGCGCTGCTCGATGACACCGGCGACCAGCAGGATGCCGCAGCACACCACCAGAACCGAGTAGAGGAAGAGCACGGGTGATCAGTTCCTTCCGGCCGGTACGGCCTGGGCGCCGTCCCGCCTCTGCCGGTCCTGCAGCGCCTGCCGGACGAGTTCCAGACTTCGGGCCACGGCGCCGACCTCGTCGTGGTGCCGGGGGAAGAGGACCGTGCGCCGGTCGCCGTCGGCCAGCGCCTCCGCCTGACCGGTGAGCGCCCGCAGCGGCTTGGCGACGATGATGTGCAGCCAGCCGAGGCAGGCCGCGGCGGCGGTCAGCGCGAGCAGCCCGGCGAGGACGGTCCGGTTCTGCAGCACGTAGGCCGGGATCGCCATGCCGTTCGGCTTCTGCCAGCTCACCACGCTCCAGCCGAGCGACTTGGCCGGGCCGCCGCCGCTGAACGGCGCGGCGGCGGCGAGCTGCACGTCGTCGCCGTCGCGGAACTGCACACCGCTCGGCCGCGGGTACATGCCGACCTTCTGCGCGCTGCCCTGGGCGAGCGCGTCCAGCTGCTTGTTCGGCAGCTTCTTGAAGGGGAGGAAGCCGTTGTTGCCGCCGATCACCCGGCGTTCGGCGTCCACCACCCGCACCTGGCCGAGGCCCGGGCGCTTGAGCAGCGAGTTCAGGAAGTCGGTGCGGAACTCGCCGACGATGGCGGCGCCGCCCCGTCCGGGGATCTCGGCGTAGCCGGCGACGATCGGCTCCTTGCCGCCCTCGCCGAGCATGGCGATCGGCTCCTCGGAGGGTGCCTGGCCACCGGGGTGGCGGGGCTTGTGGCCGGTCTGGACGATCACCTCGCCCTTGCCGTCGAGGACGTACAGCGAGCGGTAGCGCTTGTGCTCGTAGGCCGTGCGCTCCAGCACCGCCCGCATGTCCTTCGGGTCGGTCTCGTCGCCGATCAGCCGCCCGACGGAGGTGAGGTCGGCGTGGCCCTCGTTGAGCGAGCGGCGCACCCGGTCGCTGATGGTGTCGGTGCGCTCGCGCTGGTCGTCGACGAGCTGCTGGGGGATGACCACCGTGTTGCCGGCCCGGTTGACGAGCAGGGCGACCGGCGCCGCCCAGGACAGGACCAGTGCCGCGCAGAGCACGATCAGCAGACTCGCGCCGAGCCTGCGGCGCAGCCGGGAGGTCGGCCGGGTGTCGGCCGGTTCACCGCCGAGCTGGACGCGCAGCCGCTCCAGCGCCTGCCCGATGCGGGCCGTCTCGCCGTACGGCGGCACCGTCACCGGGCGGCGCAGGTCACCGCGGGCCAGTCGGCGGCTCTCCAGGAAGAGTTTCAGCAGCGGCCGCTGCACGGTGCCCATCAGCACGGCGACCACCAGGGCGCCGATCAGCAGCAGCGCGCCGGCGGCGACGAGGCCGTAGAGCGGGTTGATGCTGCTGGTCGGGTCCTCCATGACCTTCACCATGGCGACGACGGTCAGGCCCAGACCGGTGGCGATGGTGCCGGGGCCCGCCTTCGGCGGCGCGAGGGTGGCGTACCCGGCGACCGAGCGGTCACCGCGGAAGGTGTCGCCGACGATGCTGCCGCTGATGCCGAGGAAGCCGCCGCTGCCGGGTTCCTTGGTGGTCTGCGGGTGCCGGTTGTTGTCCTTCACCGCCTGCTCGGCGAACACCTTCAGCTGGCGGTTGGACTCCTTGACCTCGTCCCGCTGGAGGTCCGTGAGCACCTGCTCGGGCTCGGGGATGCCGTCGCTGCTGAGGATGGTGCCCTCGGAGTCGACGACGGCGATGGCCCGGAACTTGCCGAGGCTGATGCCGGGGAAGCGCAGGCTGTTGGTCGCCACGAGCAACTGCTGCGGCTTGTCGTCCCAGGTCAGCAGCGCGAAGGACATGAGCCGGGTCTCGCCGTTGGCCAGCCGGATCATCCGGGGGGCCAGGCCGTCCGGCTCGCCGAGCTTGGTGCGGTCGATGGCTCGGAAGGGCACGTTCTCGCCGCGCGCCGCCAGGAGCTTGCCGGACTCGATCTCGATGACGGCGGTGCCCCGCCACTTCTGGTAGGTGCTGCCCACCTTGTCGAGCACGGTGTCGGGTGAGGCCGGCGCCCCGGCGCTGAACATGCCGGCGACGCGGCGGAGGTCGGTGACGCCCTCGTCGAGCGAGGCCCGCAGGGCGACGGCGCCGTCCTCCGCGAAGTGCTGCTGCGAGGTGAGCACGGCCTCGGGGAGCGCCTTGTGCTTCACGGAACCCAGTCCCAGCGCGGTGACGCCGGCCAGCGCGAGCAGCAGCGTCGCGAACACCGCGATCGGTGGACGGATTCCCCCAAGAAGCGACATGTCGGCCCGTCTGCGGGCCTTGTGCCGCCGCTTCGACTGCGAAGCGGCCACCTTCGTGCTCCCTCTTCTACCTGGTGTTTCGGCCGGTCCAGCTGGTCGACGGGACCGGGGTCGTGCGGTGTCGAACGTGTTCGACCCGCTCGCTCACGTGTTGGTTGTGCGTTCGGGCGCGGGTGTGGCCCAGTTCACGAAGCCGGGCGCCGCGCGTGGGCGCCCGCGCGGTTCACGGGCCGGCGCTCACGGCAGCCCCTGGAGTGGCTTCAGGCCGTCCCTGGCCGCTCCCCGGTTGAGCATGGTCCCCTCGGTCCGCTGGAACGCCAGCCGGTAGCGGGCGCGCTGCTCGTCGTCGAGCTTGCCGTCGGAGCGCAGCGCCGCGGCGACGTCGACGAGCCGGTGCTCGCGCTCGGGGGACGAGCCCGGGGCGGGTGCCGCGTCGTCGGCGTTCTCGGCGGCGTCGAGGTCGTAGCTGGGGTCGTGCTCGGGTACGTCGAACTCCTCGCCGGGGACCTCGACGAGCGTGGGCACGTAACGGGCCTGGACGTCCCAGTTCCCGCCGCGACGGGTGAACTCGAACCAGCCGATCGCGCCCTCCTCGGTCAGCCCGGTCGGGATGTCGTGGCGGGCGATCTGGTTGCCCAGGCTGTAGGCGACCCAGGTGCCGTTCACCTTCTCCATGGGCTGCACGACGTGCGAGTGATGGCCGATGACCAGGTTGATGCCGGTCTTGTCGGCGATGCGGCGGGCGAGCTGGATCTGGGAGCCGCTGGGGTTGGCGCGGTTCTCCCGCCCCCAGTGGATGCTGAGGATCACCACCTCGGCGCCGGCGGCGCGGGCGGCCCGTTCGGCGGCGGCGATCGCCTTGAAGGACGTCTTGTTGGCCAGCCAGGGCTGGTCCTCCGGCACCTCACGCCCGTTGAACCCGAAGGAGAAGGCGATCTGCGCGACCTTCACGCCCTTCACGTCCACGATGAGCGGGGTGTCGGCCTCCTTCTGACTGCGGGCCGAGCCGGTGTGCTTGATGCCGACCTCGTCCAGGACGTCCAGGGTGCGGTGCACGCCCTTGGGGCCGTGGTCGAGGGTGTGGTTGGAGGCCGTGGAGCAGGTGTCGTAGCCGACGTCCTTGATCGCGGTGGCGATCTGCGGCGGCACGAGGAAGTCCGGATAGCTCTCGAAGGGGCCCGCGGGCTTGCCGAGTACCGGCTCCAGGTGGCATATCGCCAGATCGGCCTTGCTGATGACGGGCTTGACGCCGGCCATGATCGGCCGGAAGTCGATCGCGTCCTCGCCCTTCTGGCCGGCGGCGGCGGCGTCGGCCTGCGCCTGCTCGGTCAGCTGCGGGTGGATCAGGATGTCGCCGGCGGCGGCGACGGTGAAGGTGACGTCCCCCTCGGGCGCGTCGTCCCCGAGTGCTCCGCAGCCGGTCGCCGGCAGGAGCAGAGCGAGGGTGGCGGCGATGGTCGCACGTCGGAGGGGGGCACGTCTGTTCACCCGGGTATCTTGCTACGACAATGAGCGTTCGGTTCCCAAAAATGATCACAACTTTGATAATTCTGCTGGTAGCGGGCATGATCGCGGCCGTTTTCGTGACGCTCTTCACGTCCGGACGGAGGGCTTCCGTGGAGTCCGTGCCCACGCCGGCCGGTCAGGTGGACCTCCGGGCGCACGTCCTGCGCTATGTCGACGGCATCGGTCGGGACACCGGCTACCGGGCCCCCGAGGAGGCCGAGCGCCGCACGGTCGCGTCCGGCGTCGGACTGCTGCTCGACGGCCGCCTCGCGCCCGCCCGCGAGCGGCTGGCCGAGGCCGACTACCGGCTGCGCGTCCTGACCGACGAAGCCGACGGCCGCCGGTACGCCGAGGTCTCCGACGGCGCCGGCGAGTACGTACGCGGCTGGGGACGCGTCTACGTGGCGCTCGACGGACCCGCCCGCTGGTCGGTGCAGATCCCCCATCCGATCGCCGACCTCGACAGCGAACGACTCGGCGTCGACACCCTGCGCGGCGCCCCCGGCGGCGTGCTTGTGCTCGCCGGTGCCCACCGCAGGGCCGGCGAGCGCGGCGATGCCGACGTCGCGCACCGGAGCGACACCGTCTTCCACGAGGTCACCCGGGAACTCGTGGCACGCGGCCTGCCCGGGCTCCAGCTCCACGGCTTCGCCAACAAGACCGTGCCCGGTCGCCACGTGGTCGTCTCCACCGGAGCAGGGGACCACGCGCTGCCCGAGGCCCGGGAACTGGCCGACGGCCTCGCGGCTGCCGGTTTCCGGACGTGCCGGGCCTGGCGTTCCCGGTGTGTGCTCGAAGGCCGGACCAACAAGCAGGGCCGCCAGGCATCCGAGGCGGAAGTCCCCTTCCTGCACCTGGAGTTCAACCGCGACGTCCGCGCCGACGAGGAGCTGAGCCGCCGCGCGGTCGCCGAACTGAGCCGCGTCGCCGAGAAGTGGGCGAAGGCCGGGGCGCGGTCGGGTGCGAAGGCGGGTGCGAGCACCGGTCCGAAGGTCGCGGCGCCCGCATAGGGTGCGGACACGTGGCCGACCGGCCACACCCACCTCTCCAGGAGGAACGCGATGGCACACACGCCCCGAGTCGGCGAGCCCGTCCGCGACTTCACTCTGCCCGGCGGCGTCCTGAGTGGCGCCGCCCCGGACGGCGGCGACGCCGGACCCTTCGAGCGCCGCGAGTACTCCACCGCCGACCACCGCGGCCGACCGCTGGTCCTCGCCTTCTATCCCGGCGACAACACCCCCGTGTGCACCAAGCAGTTGTGCTCCTACTCCAGTGGGCTGGAGGCGTTCACCGAGCTCGGGGCCGACGTGTGGGGCATCAGCCCGCAGAGCGTCGACAGCCATGAGGAGTTCGCCCGCCGCCACGGCCTGCGGATGCCGTTGCTGGCCGATCAGGACCGCGCGGTGGCCCGGGCGTTCGGCGTCGCCGCCCCCGGCATCGGACTGCGCCGCTCGGTCTTCCTCATCGCTCCGGACGGCACGCTGCACTGGAAGCACGTCGCCCTGCTCGGCGCCACCTTCCAGTCGCCCGACAAGCTCACCGAACAGCTCGCCGCGTTTTCCGAACGCTGAGAGTTCTGTTGATTCCCGTACTTCCGGCTGCGGTTGCGACCCTCTCGGGGCTGCGTTCCACTGGAATATGTCAGTGAAATCGTAGTCCCTTAGGGGGATGATTCCATGTCCACTCTGAAGCCCGAGACCGGGGACCTTCAGAAGTCGCTCGAAACAGAAGTCGAGGCGGCTCTCAATCCGGGAGAGGCAGAGGGCTTCTACCGGGACACCCGGGAATGCCTGGGGCTGCTGCTGGTCGCCGGTGCGGCGCTGCTGTCGCCGCCCACGCCACGGCCCAAGAAGTGACGCGGGGCGCGCACAGATGAGAAATCTGTCGGGTGCTGTGTGCGACCTGGCCTCCGAGGTGGTCTCCGTCCTGCGGGACGGAGGCCACCGGGCCGTCGTCTCTCCCAACGGGCAGGGGCCGGACGCCGAACTCGGCGTCGCCGCGGTACGCGTCCTCGGCGCCGACGTGCTGCTGCCCAGCACCCTGCACCGACACCCCCCGGCGCCGAGCGACCTCCAGCTCGTCCGGGAGGCCGTCCGGACGTTCCCGCCCGGCGGCGACGCCTCGGTCTCCACGGAGTGGAGCCACTGGGCGATGCGTGACGCACTGCGGCGACACGACCCCGCGGCCGCCGCGCCTCGACCCGTCGCAGCCGAACCGGTCGGAGCCGAACCCGTCGGAGGTGAACCCGTCGGAGGTGAACCCGTCGGAGGTGAACCCGACACCGCCTGGCTGTCCCGGCTCACCTGGCAGGAGCTGACCCACCAACTCGCGGTACTGGGCGCGCTCGCCGTCCCGCCCGCGGTGACCGGCCCGTCCCCGGTCGTGGCCGCCGCCGCGCCCCGGACCCTCGATCTCGCCCGCGGCTTCGTCCGCGCCGTACGCCGCCGCGACTGGCTGCAGGCCGCCGGCGCCGGCCGCTGGCTCGCCGTCCTCGACTCCGATGCCACCCCGGTACCGGCGACGCTCGGACTCGAGACCGGCCTGGAGTTCGTCCTGCGCATGGGCGGCGCCGACCCGCGGGTGGCCCTGCACGCCCACGCGGCGCAGCTCCTGCGCGCGGGAGCGGCCGGATGACCGCACACGCCGACGCTCCCACGGCGCAGACCGAGCCCGCCATGGCGCACGAGGAGGGCCACGCCGCGCTCGCCGACATCGTGCGCGGCGCTCTGGAGTGGGTGACGGCGCACCGCGACCGTTTCGCGCTCCCGCCGGACGTGCTCGAAACCCACACCGACCTCAACTGGTCGATGAAACCGCTCGGCGAACTGGCCCGCCTCTCCACGTCCATCACGCGGGCCGCACACACCGTCGCCGACCACCACGACGACCCGCACTGGCGGCAACTCGCCGAAATCGCCCGCGAACTCCTCGACTTCACCTGGTCGGAAATCGGCGAAGGGCGCGTACTGCGCGAACTCGCGCGGCTCGAACCCCACGCCACATATCCGCTGGAGATCTACGCGGCGTTCGCCTCGGCGGGACTCCGCGACGAACACTTCGAGGAATTCACCGGAACGCTCGTCCGCACCCGCGCCTGGGCGTCCACCGAACAGCAGCCCAACCGCCGGCTCGGTGTCCTCGCCGCCGAACACCAGGCACGACTGCCGAGCCACGACGACCCCACCGAGGCGCTGCGCCGCACCTGGCTCGGCGCACTCCCCGAACCCTGGACGTTCGACGTCACCGCCGGCTACGCGCTCACCCACACCGTCTTCCACCTCACCGACTGGGGCGCCCGCCCGGCCGGTGTGCCCGCCGACCTCGACACCTACCTGCACCACTGGCTGCCCTGCTGGCTGGACAGCTGCCTGGAGGACCAGCAGTGGGACCTCGGCTGCGAACTGCTGGCCGTCGGCGCGAGCCTCCCGGAGCCCTACCCGCCCGACCGCCACCTCCCGGTGTGGCGGGAGGTCGCCGGGCGGCGCGCCCCCGACGGCTCGCTCCACGAGGTCGGAGCGGAACCGCCGGACGCCTTCGCACACCGCTACCACTCGACGCTGGCCGCCGCGTTCGCCGCCGCCCTGACCGCGGCGAGCACGACCAGATCGCGGCCGTCGGAGAGCGCGCACCGAGACGCCCACCCAGGACACCCAGGACACCCAGCCCACGCGGGAGCCCACCGATGACCACGGCCACCACGACCGCCCCCGTCGCGCTGCTGCACCAGGTCGGCGCCCGGGCCGTCGACTGGCTGCACCGCCACCGCGACGGCTTCCGCCCGCGCCGCGACCCCGGCCCGCCGGCCGGCGAACGGAGACCGTCCGACCCGTCCGACGAGTGGCAGGCGCCCGGACCCGCGGCCGAATGGGAGGTCAAGGACCGGCTCAAGCCCATCGGCGAACTGGCCATCATCGGCAAGGTGCTCTTCCGGGAAGGCGTCGCCGGTTCCCGCCAGGCCGCGCTCGCCCGCCAACTCCTCGACGCCGCCTGGCGCGACCACCTGGAGGGCGGCCGACTGCTGCGGTGGATGCAGGACCGCGAACCGCTCTCCCCGATCCCCTTCGAGATCTACGTCCCCTTCCGTGAACTCGGTTACCACGACCCGGAGTTCGAAGAACACCTGCGCCACTCCCAGCGGCTCGCCAGCTGGGCTGCGGTGGAGGCCACCCCCGTGCGGCGGCTCGGCATCTCCGCGTTCGAACGCCGCCTCGGCCTCCCCCCGAGCCTGCCGGCCGACGTCGCCACCCGCCGCACCTGGCTGGGCCGCACCCCCGAACCGTGGACCGTGGAACTCAACCTCGCCTACGGCATCACCCACACCGTCTTCCACCTCACCGACTGGGGCGAGAACCCGACCGGACTCCCGCCCGACCTCGCCGACTACCTCCACGCCTGGCTCCCCGCCTGGCTCGACGACTGGCTGGAGGTCGGCAACTGGGACCTGCTCGGCGAACTCCTCGTCGTCGACGCCTGCCTGCCCGAACCCGCCCTCGACACCCGCGTCTGGCACTCCTTCGCCGAAGCGCAGGCCCCCGACGGCGCCATGCCGGCACACGGCCGGATGCCGGAGGGAGACGAGGACGACGTGTTCGACCTCGTCCACCACCCCACCCTGGTCGCCGCGTTCGCCTCCGTGCTCGCCACCTCACGCGCCATGGGCGGCCGCCGCACGGAGCCGGCCGGATGAGCCGCCCGATGTC
>NZ_VJYK02000118.1 GCF_007097205.2 Streptomyces alkaliterrae | reverse complement strand
GGCGTCAGATGGGTATAAGAGACAGGCGGTGTACTGCTGGCGGACGGCCTGGCCGACGTGGAAGTCGTCGCCCGGGTCGAGGACGCGGCAGTCGGGGGACGGCCAGTGCGGGGGCTCGCGGTCGGTGAGGCGGCCCTCGGCGGCGCCGAGGGCCCAGGCGGCCTGGCGGGCCGCACCGAGCGTGGTGTAGTCGGCGGGTGAGGGGATGAGGACCTGCGCGCCGAAGAGCGCCGGGGCGAGCGCCTGGACGGCGGGGAGTTCGGCGGCGGAGCCCAGCAGGAAGACCCGGCGGACCTGGACTCCTCTGACGCGCAGCACCTCCAGCGCGTCGGCCAGTCCGCACAGCATGCCCTCGAAGGCGGCCCTGGCGAGGTGTTCCGGCTTCATCGACTCCCGGCGCAGGCCGGCCAACGTGCCTGCGGTGTGCGGGAGTTCGGGGGTGCGCTCGCCCTCCAGGTAGGGCAGCATGACGAGGCCGTAGGCGCCGGGGGTGGAGTTCAGCGCGAGTTCGGAGAGCCCGGGGAGGTCGCGGCCGAGCAGTTCGGCGGTGCCGCGCAGCACCCGTACGGCGTTCTGGGTGCGGACGACGGGCAGGTACATGCCGGTGGCGTCGGCGAGCGAGGTGACGGTGCCGGTCGGGTCGGTCAGCGCCTCGTGGTGCACGGCGGACACCGAGCCGGAGGCGCCGAGGGAGACCACCGCGTCGCCGGGGTACAGGCCGAGGCCGAACGCCGCCGCCATGGTCTCCCCGGTGCCGGCGGAGATCATCAGGCCTTCGGGCGTCTGGCCGGCGGCCTGGGCCGGGCCGATGACCTCCGGGAGCACGACCTGGTGGCCGAGGGCGAGTTCCAGCAGGTCGGGGCGCCAGCTGCCGGTGGCCGGGGACCAGTAGCCGGTGGCGGAGGCGTCGCCGCGGTCGGTGGTGCGGCGGGCGGGGCGGCCGAGCAGCTGCCAGGTGAGCCAGTCGTGCGGTTGGAGGACGGCGGCGACCTGTCGGGCGTTCTCGGGCTCGGTGCGCGCCAGGTGCCGGAGCTTGACGACGGGACGGCCCGCCTCGGGCACCGAGCCGACCGCGTGCGCCCAGGCCGTACGGCCGCCGAACGCGTCGACGAGGTCGGCGGCGGCGGTCTGCTCCCGCTGGTCGTTGCCGACCAGTGCCGGGCGGACGGAGTTGCCGGTCTGGTCGAGGAGGACGACGCCCTGCTGCTGGGCGGAGACGCCGATCGCCTGCACGCCCTCCAGCAGACCTCCGGTGGCGGCCTCCCCGAGGGCCAGCAGCCAGGCCTGTGGATCGATCTCCGTGCGCTTGCCGCCGTCGTCGGGCAGCGGCGGGTGGGCGGCGTGGCCCTCCCGGATGACGGCACCGGTGTCGGTGTCGCAGACGACGATGCGAGTGAACTCGGACGAGCTGTCCAGACCGGCGACGATCCCCATGTCAGAGATGATGCCGCATTCGGGCGCGAACTCCTTGTTTCGGTCCGGAAACGGCGGGAGCCCCGCCCCCCGAGGACTTCGGGGAGCGGGGCCCTGCTCACGTGCCCGGCAGGCTGTCGGGCGGGCCGGGGACGTCCGCCGCGAGGAGCGGGTGTCAGCCGGCGTTGGCGACACCGTTGCGCGAGACGACCTCGATCCGCTCCAGAACGTGCGACAGCGGGTCGTCGCCGTCGACCTGGTTGCTGTTCTCGGCGCAGTTCTGGGCGTTGCTGCTGGTCAGGATGTCCTGGACGGTGACCGGGACGAGGATGCCGACGACGCTGCCCACGTTGAGCTTGTTGGTGAGCGCGGCGGCGCACAGCTTGTTCGCCGTGCCGTCCACCAGGCTCATGTTCGGGCTCATGTAGCCGCCCGTGGTGGTGTTGCCGTACACCTGCTTCGCGCCGTTGCCGTTGACGTTGGTGTGGCCGTCGTCCCCGATCGCCATGGCGGGGGTGGCGGCAACACCGGCGGCACCGACGACAGAGGCCGCCACAGCAGCCGTGGCGAACACCTTCTTGATCACGAGTCTTCCTTCCGGGTCTGGTAACGCCCCGCTGCCGGAGCAACCTGGCCAACTCGCTTTCGCGGCAGAAGTTCTCACCCTTCACCCGTCCGGCCCAGTCGGACCAGCCGGCCCAGTCGGCCCAGTCGGCCCAGTCGGCCCAGTCGGGCCAGTCGGGCCGGGCCGCGGGCTCCGGTCCGGAAACGGCGGGAGCCCCGCTCCCCGAGGGCATCGGGGAGCGGGGCCCGGCTCGCGTGCCCGGCCTGCCGTCGGCAGGTGGGCCGCGTCAGCGCGCGGAGCTGGCTCAGCCGGCGTTGGCGGCACCGTTGCGGGAGAGGAGCTCGATCCGGTTCAGAACGTGCGACAGCGGGTCGTCGCCGTCGATCTGGTTCGAGTTCTCGACGCAGGCCTGGCTGTTGCTGCTGGTCAGGATGTCCTGGACGGTGACCGGGACGACGCCGACGACACTGCCCACGTTGAGCTTGTTCGGCAGGGCGGCGACACACGGCTTGTTCAGCGAACCGTTCACCAGGCTCATGTTCGGGCTCATGTAGCCGCCCGTGGTGGTGTTGCCGTACACCTGCTTCGCGCCGTTGCCGTTGACGTTGGTGTGGCCGTCGTTCCCGATCGCCATGGCCGGGGTCGCGGCAACACCGGCGGCACCGACGACAGAGGCCGCCACAGCAGCCGTGGCGAGCACCTTCTTGATCACGAGTCTTCCTTCCGGGTCTGGAGCGCCCCGCTGCCGGAGCAACCTGCTCAACTTCCCCCGGTGGCAGAAGTTCTCGCCCTTCACCCGTCCGGCCCAGCGCTGGGTGACGTGGATTCGCGGAGCGCGCGACTCCCCGTTCCGGTCCTGAAACGGGGCGAGCCCCGCTCCCCGAGGGTTTCGGGGAGCGGGGCTCGGTTCACGTTCCCGGCCTGCCGCGGGCGGGCGGGGACGTTCATCGCCAGGAGCGGGTGTCAGCCGGCGTTGGCGGCACCGTTCCGGGAGAGGAGCTCGATCCGCTCCAGAACGTGCGACAGCGGGTCGTCGCCGTCGACCTGGTTGGAGTTCTCCACGCAGGCCTGGCTGTTGCTGCTGGTCAGGATGTCCTGGACGGTGACCGGGACGAGGCCGACGACACTGCCCACGTTGGCCTTGTTCGGCAGCAGCGCGATGCACGGCTTGTTCAGCGAACCGTTGATCAGGCTCATGTTCGGGCTCATGTAGCCGCCCGTGGTGGTGTTGCCGTACTTCTGAATCGAGTCGTTGCCGTTGACATTGGTGTGGCCCTGGTTCCCGATCGCCATGGCGGGGGTGGCGGCAACACCGGCGGCACCGACGACAGAAGCCGCCACAGCAGCCGTAGCGAGCACCTTCTTGATCACGAGTTTTCCTTCCGAGTCTGGAACGCCCCGCTGCCGGAGCATCCTGGTCAACTCGCGTGTGCGGCAGAAGTTCTCGCCCTTCACCCGTCCAGCCCAGTAGGCGTCTTTTCAGCCCGCGGGGCGCGTCGGCAGCCGTTTGCCGCCCGGGCCCGCGTCACCGCAGCTCGGTATCGTTTTTGCAGGTCGGGCCGGGAATCGGCGTCGACGAAGGTGACCGGTCGGCCATTCGTGCTACCCATGACCGCGCGTCACGCAAACACCAGGGCTCGCGTCAGTCGGAGATCACCCCGTCGACGTACACCCAGCGGCCCTCGTGGCGGGTGAAGCGGCTGCGCTCGTGCAGCTCGCCGGTGCCGCCCGCGTCCCGGTAGCGGGCGCGGAACTCCACCGTGCCGTCGGTGCCGAAGGTGCCGCCGTCGGTGCTGTGGAGCACGGTCAGGCCGAGCCAGCGCAGCGAGGGGTCGAAGTCGATCGAGTCGGGCCGCGTCTCCGGGTGCCAGGTGCGCAGCAGGTACGCCTCGTCGCGCCGTACGAAGGCGCTGTAGCGGGAGCGCATCAGCTCCTCGGGACGGGCCGCCGCGGTGCTGCCGTCGTGCAGCCGGCCGCAGCAGCGCGGGTACGGCGCCGGCAGCCCGCACGGGCAGCGCTCGGAGGAGGGCGACGGGGACGCGGAGCGGGTCGTGGAACGCATACCTCATTGTCGGGGTCGGTCGGCGGACGGCGGCCGGTGGTCCGTGGTCAGTGGTCGTCCCAGTGGCCGTCGTGGGCGGCGTGCCGGTGGCCGTCGTGCACGTAGTCGACGTGGTCGCCGTGCGGGACGGCGACATGGCCGCAACCCTCGCCGTGCTGGTGGTCGTGTCCGCCGCACTCGACGTGGCCGGCGGGGTCGCACTCGTCGGCGTGGTCGTCGTGCGGACGGTGGAGATGGCCGTCGTGGGCGTAGTCGACGTGGTCGCCGTGCGGGACGGCGACGTGGCCGCAGCCCGCGCCGTGCTGGTGGGTGTGCTGGGGGTGGGGAGCGTGCGCGGTTGTCATGGTGACCCCAATCGTCGGCGCGATCGCGCGCCGCCGCGCGGCCGTCCGCGGACGGTGCGGCGACACCTCCATTCCATTTTCCGCCCTTTGCCGGGTATCGCACGACTTGCCCCGGGTGAATCTCCGGGTACGGCCCCGAACCGCCTGGTCGGGGCCGTACCGTCGCGCCGCTCGCCTCGCCTCGCCTGGCGGCGTTCAGGCCGCCGGCGCCACCGGTTCCCGTCGGGAGGCCGACACCGCGGTCCGTACCGGCTTGGGGCCACGGACGCTCAGCCCCAGCCCGTGCCCGGCCGTGAAGTACGGCCGCACCCGCACCCGGCGCTCCGCCGCCTCGTCCTGCTCGCGCGTCTTCTGAACCCCGGCCGTGACGTCCGCCCGCGGGTCCTCCAGCCGGACGCCGCGCGGCATGTCGATCTGCTTGCGGTCGGCGATGTCACCGCCTATCCGGCCCAGCGGCACCTCCGCCGCGCCCGGCGCGGGAACAAGTCGCAGCGACCACAGGTCCCGCTCGGAGCGGCGGGCGTCCAGCAGCGGCCGGTAGGGCAGGGTGAAGCGGACCCCGCCGTCGGCAGTGCACTCCGCGTCGACGACCACGTCCACGCCGTCCGCTCCGCGCAGCACGGCCCGGACGGTCGCACCGGGGCCCGTCACGACGTCGCCGAGCGGTTCGGCGACAACGGCCATCGAACCGCCGTCGTCCTCCGACACCGCGACCTCGCGCACCTCGACGTGCGCCGGCCGCTGCCACACCCGCAGGCCGAGGTGTCCGCCGCTGGTCGCGTAGGGGATCCACGCGCTCACGCCGCGCGCGGTCTCGCGCGGCGGGACGCCCACCAGTTCGGCCTGCTCGACGAGTTCGACCGGCAGCCGCTGGATCGGCGCGGCGTCCTCCCGCCCGCTACGCGGCGCGAGGAACACGTCCCAGCGGCCCTCCGCGAGCCGGTAGAGCTCGCGGTCGATCTCCACGCCGACACGTCCGTCGACCGCCGCGTCCGGCGAGGGCAGCGGCACCCTCCGCACGGTGCCGTCCGGGTCGTCGCGCAGCCGCAGCAGCAGGTCGAGCGGGCCGCTCGGGAGCCGGTCGGCGGCCAGTTCGACCACCGGTGAGCCGTCCGGGGAGACCGCGCAGCGGGCCGGGGCGGCGCCGTCCGTCAGCACCTCGGTTCTGGGCGGCGGCGCCGGCAGCGCGGGGGCGTCGTCCCGCCGGGCGCGGCGGGCGCTCCGCAGCCGGGACAGCAGCCCGCGGCTGCGCGGCGGGGCTTCCCGCAGCTCCTCGAAGAGGCGCAGGTAGCGGTCGGCGATCAGCGCGGGCGCGTAGCGGCCGGCGCTGACCCGGGCCTCGTCGCCCATCGCGCGCCGCTTGTCCTCGTTGGACATCAGGATGCGCAACGCGTCGGCGTACGCCTCGGCGCCGCCCTCCAGCGGGACGAGCAGCCCGTCGGCCCCCTGGGTGATGATCTCGCCGGGGCCGTGCGGGCAGTCGGTGGCGATGACCGGGACGCCGCAGTGCATGGCCTCCACGATCGTCAGCCCGAACGGCTCCCGGTCGGAGGTGACGCAGGCGATCTCCGCCTTGGCCCACTCCGTCTCGATCGGCACGACCGGACCCATCAGCCGGATCCGCTCGCACAGGTCGAGGCGGACGACCTGACGCCGCAGCTTGTCCCGCAGGTCGCCGCGCCCGTAGATCCGCAGTGACCAGTCCGGGTACTCGTCCGCGACGAGCGCGAACGCGTCGATGAGCCGGTCGTAGCGCTTCATACCGGTGAGCCGCCCGGCGGCCACGATGGTCCGGGTGCCGCGTTCCGGGCGGCGTGCCCGGGCCGGCGGGATGACGTTGGGTATGCACAGGATCGGCGTGCCGGCCTTCGGCAGCGCGGCGCGGTAGCGCTCGGCGTCCACCTCGGTCACGGTGACGTAGGCGTCGAGCTCGGCGGCGCTCCTCAGCACGCCGGCGCGCTGCCGCCCCTTGTGCATCTCCAGGGTCAGATGCTCCTGGCCGATCCGCAGGTAGCGGGACTCGCCGTAGCGGGCCAGATAGCCGTTGAGCACCGGGCGGGTGCCGACCACCACGTCGGCGTCGGTGCGCCGCAGGTAGTCGGCGACCCGCTCGTCCGTCAGCCGTGACGGCGCGAGCGGGCCGGACGCCAGGCCGCCGTCCGGGAACATCACCGAGCGCCGCCGGGCGGCCGGGTCCTTCCGCGCGCAGCCCGGCTCCCCCTTGCGCCACTCGATGAGCGGCCGGAGGGCCAGCTCCGGCGACATCTCCAGCCGGGGCCGGTCCTGCGTCTGGTAGACGGACACCAGCTCGACGGTGTGGCCGGCGGCCGACAGCGCGGCGCCGAGGTTGGCCGCCGCCCGAATCGTCCCCCCGATCCCGTATGCGTTGTACAGCAGAAAAGCGATCTTCACTTGGGTCCCCCAGCGGCACCGTCCGCGCCGGTCACGCGCGGACGGAAGGTGACCGGCGCGGACGGCCGGCCGGTGACAGTGACACCGATGCAGACCGCCGTGAGGGAAGAAGGTTGACAACTCGCCCACTTTCGCGACGAGCGTCACATCCCAGACCAAGAACGAGTAAAGGTATCCCCTGGGGAATCACAAGTTCCGCACCCCACGGAGTGGCGAGCGGCCGTCCCGTCCCGACGCCCTCCCCCGCCAAGCGGCGGGGGCGACGCCCCACCATGTCCCACCAGGGCGGGAGGCGCGCCTCCTCTCGGAAGCGGAACCCCATCGCACACCCCCGCACCAACCGGACTATCACCACCAAACCCGACATACGGGCCGGTGAGCCTGTGGTAGAACTTGCCGTCGCACTGCGGGTGATGATCACACCACGCGTCGGCGGATCACGACGCGCTCAGGTCGGAGCCGACCACTCCGCCCCGAGCCGACGACCACCAGGGCCAGGAACAAGGGGAACAAAAGAGATGCCGTTCGAAAGCAGAACGGTTCGTCGCTTCTTCGTGGCGGGAGCAGCCACTGTTGCCAGCGGCGCGCTGTTGCCGGCAAGTTCATCAGTCGCGCATGCGGGTGGCGGTTCGAAGTCGGCGAAGCTGCCCCACAAGGCCAAGCTGACCTCGGACCTCTGGTACAGCAACACCTTGACCATCAAGGGCTGCGGGGAGTACCAGGTCTCGGCGAAGATCTCCAAGGGGAAGAAGCCGCGCTCCGGTAAGGACTGGCTCAAGACGCATGTCACGGCTACCGGGCATGGCATCGGCTGGGACAAGGGCCCGATGCAGACCGGCAGTCTCGACAAGTCGGTCAAGAACAACAAGGGCCAGCGCACTGCCACCCTGAAGGGCACCAAGTGCTACGGCTTCAACACGATATACGTCACGTACACCAATGAGGCGAGCACGTTCTACTTCGGCTCCCACCGGAACGTGTCCGCGAGCTGACACGCCCATCGCGGACGAGAGTACGAGGGAGTAAGGGTGGCACACAGGGTTACGTCTCCGGCGGGTCGCTTCGGCGGCCGGTCGGGCCGCCTCGCGGTGGGCGTGTTGGCGGTGAGCACGCTGCTGGGTGGTTGTGCTTCCCCAAGCGGCATGGACAAGGTCATTGACGAGCTTGACAAGTTCCGGGTGGCCGAAGGCGCGTATGCCCCCGCCGCCCCCGTCGACCGCGCGCCAGGTGACGCGGTGGTCAATGACATGACCGCGCTCTACTTCGCCGCAGCTCTGGCGGACTCCGGACAGCGCGGCGGCGAGGTTGTCTCCACCAAGAAGGTTCACGAGTACATCGCCACCAAGCCGGGTTGCGACGGCATGCTCTTCGCGGCCACCATCCTCCACATCGCGGAGGACCGGGACAAGGCGCTCGAAAGCAAGGCGACGCTCTGCACTCTGAGCCGGCTGAAGGCGGACGGTGTCACCAGGCTCAACGCCGAGGGGACAGCTCTCGCGATTCAGATGATAGAACGCGTGGGACAGTCCGAGAGGATTCCACAGCTCAAGGCCGAACTCTTCGACGTGCGGAATCGCTCCGAACGCTTCGCGGCGTGGCAGATGTTGGCCCTGTCCCCGTACCTGTCCAACGAGCGCGAGGCGCGCGACCACTTCAGGGAAGAGGTTCGACAGGCACGGGCCTTTCTGCGGGCGCCGGACGAGCAGGCGCAGTTCGGTGAGGTTGTCGCGGCCTTCCGAGTGTCGGGAAAGGGCGTCGGCAGTGCCGATGTTCCTGACGGCCTGAAATCCTGGCTGGAGGAGTCACGTGGCTGCCCGGGAGCCAGGCACTTCTTCCGCCCGTTCCATTCGGCGAAGGTGTGCACGCTGAAAGAGACATGGGACGGTATCTCAAGCGGTCTGGTGGACACGGTATGACGCTTCTGGAGATCGACTCCGTGACCAAGGAGTTCGACGGCGACCTGACAGTGCTACGGGACGTCTCCCTCACGGTGCGGCCTGGCGAACTCGTCTGGCTGCGCGGACGTTCGGGAGCGGGTAAGACGACGCTGCTCTCCCTCGCGGGTCTGCTTTCCTCGCCCACGCACGGGACGGTACGAGTTGACGGGGCTGAGGTGGGCACGGCATCACGTGCGGCCGAGGTCCGGCGCTCCCGCATCGGCTTCGTCTTCCAGAAGCCGCTCTTCCTCCCGGCGTTGAGTACGGTCGACAACGTGATGCTCCCGTCGCCGCTGCCCCACTCCGAGGCGCGGGCAGCCGCCGACCAGCTCCTCACCCGTTTCGACGTCGGTAGTCGGGCCGACCACCGCCCTGGCTTGTTGTCCGGCGGCGAGGCACAACGTGTGGCACTGGCCCGGGCACTGATGAACGACCCGGCCCTGGTGTTGGCCGACGAGCCGACGGCGGGGCTCGACGCCGAGACAGCGGCCCTCGTGCGCACACACCTCGCCGAGCTGGCGCACGAACAACGTGCTGTGGTCGTCGCCTCGCATGACGACGGCTTCGCGGATGTCGCCACTCGAAGCGTCACTCTGCGGAACGGAGAACTCACCGATGCGTGACAGTCGGCTGATCCGTGGCGAACTGCTGCGGACCCTGCGTCGTCACTGGGCGATGCCCCTCTTCCTCGTTCTCCTGGTCGGCTTTGTAGTTGTCGCGCGAGGCCCCGTCGCGGACGCCCGTGCCAGCGCCACCGCCCTGGGCACGGGTGACGGTTCCCTGCGCACGGTCAGCGTGTGGGCGAACACGCCGGACGGACGCACCCCGCTGACCGGAAAGCGGATCAGGGAGATCGGGAGACTTCCCGGTGTGGTCGCCGTCACACCGTACGACTCCGACAGCGTGGAGGTCTATCTGGCGGACGACCAGAAACGCGACGATCCCCGGGTGTTGACCCTTCACCCGTGGACGGCTGCGCATCCGCGGCTGGTCTCCCACGGCGACAGCACGGATCCGGAGAGGTTGGCCGCGAACGAGATCGTGCTGGCGGACGGATTCGCGGGCCGCTCGGCCAGGCAGCTCGTGGGCCGGGAGGTGGTCGTCCTCCACACGCCGATCGAGCGTGTCGAGAGGAGTCCTGACGGCGGCGAAGCCGCGCACGGAGGTGAGCCCCGGGAGCTTCGGCTCACCATCGCCGCCGTACACGACGACTCGCTGGGAAGCCTGGACGGTCCGGGTAGCGCCTACGTGAACCCGAAGCTCGCGGCAGAACTCCACGCCGGCTCACGGGCCACCACAGTCGAGCGCCTGTACGCGACGGAAGGATTTGACAGTCTTCAGGTGGAGGTCGGTTCGGCGGAGCAGGTCGGCGACGTACAGCGGCAGCTACGCGAGGCCGGCCTCTACTCCGCGAGCATCACCTCGCAACTACGCGCTCTGTCACCGGCGTTGTCGCTGCTGGACACGGTGGGCAGCGTCGCGTTGTGGCTTGTCGTCGGGCTGGCGCTGGTGTTCGGGCTGGCCATGGGCACCCAGCGGGTCCGCTCCCGGCTGCCGGAGATCGGTCTGCTGAAGGCGCTGGGCTTCAGCGAGGGGCGGATCTTCCGGGTGCTCGCGGGTGAACTGTTCGCCGTCGGGAGCGTGGCGGCGCTGCTCGGCGTGTCCCTGGGGGCACTCGTCGCCGTGGTGGTCTCCGGCGCGGCGTCGCTCCAGCCGCTCACCATGGCCCTGCTCCTGCCGCTGCCCGGCACGGCGCTGGTCGTCGGAGCGCTGATCCCGCTCTCCTACGCGCGGCGTCTGCCGCCGGACTCGGTCCTCCGGCACGGGTAGGGCCTGTCCGGCGGCGGTGCGGCGCCCCGAGGGAGGACATCTCGGCGCTGTCGGGGGCCTACCCGGCTCGGATGTGGTTCGGTCGCCGCCTCACAGACCGTTCTCCCAGGCCCAGGCGGCGATCTCGACGCGGTTGCGGGCGGCCAGTTTGCGCTGGGCGTTGCCCAGGTGGGTCTTGACGGTGGACAGGGTGACGTGGAGTTCCGCGGCGATCTCGTCGTTGGTACGGCCCTGTGCCACCAGCCCCACGACGTCCAGCTCTCGCGCGGTCAACGGCTCGGGGAGCCGGCCGGCCGCACGGGCCGGCTCGCGCCGGAGGGCCCGGTCGGCGCCTTCGGGTCGGGTCATGTGGGACAGCAGTCGAACGGTGATCGCGGGCGAGATCAGCGAGGTGCCGGTCGCCGCCGCCCGCACCGCCTCGGTGAGCAGTGCCGGGGTGCAGTCCTTGAGCAGGAACCCGCAGGCCCCGTTTCGCAGCGCGCGATAGACGTACTCGTCGAGGTCGAACGTGGTCGCGATGACGACGTTGAGCGGGTCCGGTGTCTGCGGGCCGGCGAGCAGCCTGGTCGCCTCCAGCCCGTCGAGTTCGGGCATGCGGATGTCCAGCAGGCACACGTCGGGTCGGAGTCGGCGGGCCAGGTCGACAGCCGTGGCGCCGTCGGCGGCTTCGGCGACCACCGTCATGTCCGGTTGGGATCCGAGGATCATGGCGTACGCGGAGCGGATCATCTCCTGGTCGTCGGCGACGAGCACCCGGATGGTCATGCGGTCCGTTCTCCAGTCACTCGGCAGGGCCGGCCGCCCGGGGCCGACCGGGCGGGCGCGTCAGCTCGTAGTCACGGGCCGCGGGCCCCAGACTACGGCGGCGGGCGGCGGCTCAGTGCCGGAGAGGCAGTCGGGCGGCCACCTGCCAGCCCACACCCGGGCGCGGGCCGGCCCGCAGCGTCCCGCCGACCGCCGCGACCCGCTCCTCGAGCCCGATCAGACCGAAACCTCCCGTGTCGTCGTGAGGGGACGGCTGGCCGTCGTCGGTGACGACGACCTCCAGCAGTTCCGGCTCGTCCGACCGCGGCCGGATGTCGACGGTCACCCGGCTCACGCCGCTCGCGTGCTTGCGGATGTTGGTGAGGCACTCCTGGACGACCCGCTGCACGGTGGTGCCCACCTCGGGCCCCGGCGGGTCGTGGACGAGCCGGGGGTCGAGCGCGAGCTCGACGGGCGGGCCGCCGGCGGCGAACCCCTCGACGAGCTCCCGGAGGCCGCCGAGGTCCCCGGCCGGTCGGACCGCGGCCGGTCCGGGTGGCGTGCGCAGTACCGAGACCATGCCGCGCATCGACTCCATCGCCTGCGAGCCGGCCCGTTCGATGCCGGCGAGCATCTCGTCCAGTTCAGCGGGCGAGGGCGCCTGACCGGCGGCGGTCGCGTAGCGCACCGCCCTGGTCTGGGCGACGATCGCGGTCACGTGGTGGGCGACGAAGTCATGCAGGTCCCGGGCGTACTCAAGACGCTGCTCCTGTCGATCGGCCACGCGCTGCCGCTCACGCATGAGGTCGAGCAACCGCAGATAGCCGCCGAGCGCCGCGGCCAGCAGCGCCGCGAAAGCGAGGGCGGGACCGCCGTAGTTTCCCACGCGCCCCCACTCCTCCTCCGGCAGCCGCAGCAGCACCAGCGAGGCCGCGGCGAAGGCGGCCGGCGCCAGCACGGCGGCCCGCAGCGGCGGCTGTCGTCGCACGAGCCGGCTGATCAGCAGGAGCAGCGCGCCGATCTCGGCCATGCCCGGGGTGCTCTCCGGGCGGTGTGCGAGCTGGGTGGTGACCACACTCAGCGCGACCGACGCGATGATCGCGAAGCCTGCCGTGAGCGACAGCCTCGCGGGGGGCACCAGCAGGGCCGCGAGCACGAGAGCCCCGCTCACGGCTGTCGCGGCGGCGGTCGGAGGGTAGCCGGTGGTGGTGCCCTCGGCGATCATCAGCGCCACCACCGGGGCGGCCAGCAGGTAGGGCGCGGCGGAGCGACGGAAACCACCGGGGCGGCCGTGGAGGCGGCGGAGCGGGAACATGCCGGCCACGCTATGGGCAGCGCCGTCGTGGGCGCCTCCACCGTTCGGCCGACCCGCGGGCGACGCCCGGTTCGGCCCGCCGGCTGATCCGCGGCGCCGGTGTGGGCGCGGAGGATCGCCCTGTGACCCGGCGTCGTCGGTCCCGGCGGCCCCCTCGCGGCACCCGGGCGGGCCCCGCCGAGGTCATGAGGGGCCGGGTCTGACGCCCGGCTCGGCCCGCCGCACCTTCCCAGACCACGCCCGCCGCCCGCGCGCCCGTTGCCGCCGGCCGGCCGCCGACCAGTGAGGTCCCGCATGTTCCGTACCGCGGCGCGCTCGGTGTTCACGCACCGGCGTCGCTTGCTGCTGCCCGCCCTGGCCGTACTACTGGGCGTGGCGTTCACCGTCGGCTCGCTGGTCCACGCGGACTCGACGGCCGCCCGCCTGGCCCAGGCGCACGCGGCGGCAGAGCCCGACACATCCGTCGCGGTACGCGCCGACGCCGGATTCCAGGACGTCCCGCCGCCGTTGGACGACGCGCTGCTCGACCGGCTCCGGCGGGTGCCGGGAGTGGTGTCCGCGCGCGGAACGGTCGAGGGTGCCGCCTTCCTCGTCGGGGCGGACGGCTCGCTGGTGGGGCCGACCACGGCGGCCGTCGGCGTCAACCTCAGCCCGAGCGCGGACGGCGCCGACCCCCGGTATCCGCTGCTCGCCGGTCGGGGCCCGCGCACGTCGGCCGAGGTCGCGATCGACCGGAGGGCCGCCGACCGCGCCGGTCTCACGGTCGGCGATCGGGCCCGGATCGTGGTGCGAGGCGAGATGCGGTCGTTCCGGCTGGTCGGAGTGGTCGGGGGCGAGGACCCACGGCCGCTGGTCGGCGGCACACTCGCCGTGTTCGACGACGCGACCGCGCGGCGCCTGCTGGCGCCCGCACCGGGTCACAACACGGCCGTCAGCCTGACGGCGGCGAGGGGGCTGTCCCCGGACGAGCTGGCCGGGCGGACGGCGGCGGCGCTGCCGGCGGGGCTGGAGGCCGTGCCGCGCGACCGGCTGGAGGCCGAGGCGGCGCACGCCGCCGAGCAGGGTTCGCTGAAGCTGACCACGCTGCTGCTGTTGTTCGCCGCCGTGACCCTGCTCGTCGCGACCTTCCTGGTGGCCAACACGTTCACCATGCTCAGCGCCGCCCGCGCCCGGGAACACGCGCTGCTGCGCGCGGTGGGTGCCACCCGGGGCCATGTACTGAGGCTGGTGCTGGCAGAGGCGACGCTGGTCGGAGGGCTCGCGGCGCTGCCCGGATATCTGCTCGGACTGGGAGCCGCGCGCGTACTGGGCACACTGTTCGCGGTGAGCGAGGGGCCGCCGGCGCCGCTGGTGCTCACCCCCGTGCCGCCGCTGGTGGCGCTGGCGGTCGGAGCGGGTGTGTCGGCGATCTCCGCGTGGGTGCCGGCACGTCGCGCGGCGGCGGTTTCGCCGGTCGCCGCGCTGCGGGAGGGGCTGCCGCCCTCGTCCGCGTCGCTGCGCCGGCGTCACCGCGCCGGCGCCGCCGTGACCGCGCTCGGCGCGGCGCTGCTCCTGCTGTCCGCCGACTCCGAGGACCTGGGCCTGGTGACGTTGGCCGCCACGGTCCTCATGTGGGGGCTGGTCCTCCTCACGCCCGCGTTCGCGCTGGGCTTCACCCGACTGGCTCGACCGGTCGCCGGCCTCCTGGCCGGCGTGCGCGGACGGCTGGCCGTCGCCAACGCCGGCCGCGACCCCCGCCGTACGGCGGCCACCTCGGCGACGTTGATGATCGGTCTGTCTCTCATCAGCGCGGCCGGCGTGGGCGCCGCGACGCTGAGCGAGGCGGCGGGGCGGCAAGCCTCCGACGCCATGGTCTCGGACCTGCGGGTGACGCCGGTCCCCGGGGCACGCGTCGCCCCCGGTACGGGCGCCCGGTTGGCGCGCCTGCCCGACGCCGCGGCCGTGACCGAGGTGATACCCGGCTACCTCGAACTGGACGACGGCGGCTGGCTGTCGACCGCCGCCGTCACTCCGGGCCGGATCGTCCACGTCGCGGACGTCGCCGTCCGGGAGGGCTCGCTGGGCGCCCTGGGGCCCAACGAGATCGCGGTGACACGGAGTGACGCCGCTGCCCGGGGCTGGCGGCTCGGCACCGTCGTGCGCGGCCGGTTCGAGGAGACCGGACGCCATGCCCGGTTGCGGGTCGTCGCCCTGTACGACGGACCGACCGGGCTGGCCCCCGCCCTGCTGTCACCGGAAGCCCTCGGCTCGGGGTCGGACGCGTCGGCACAACCGGCCGCCGAGTCGGTGCTGTTGGCGGCCCAGCCGGGCCGCACCGACGCGCTCCGCCGTTCGGTCTCGGCCGCGTTGGACAATCCCGCCCTGGTCGTCCAGGACCGTGCCGCGGTCGGACGCGAGGCAGCCGAGGCGTTCCGACCGTTCCTGAACATCGTCTACGCGTTGCTGAGCGTCGCGGTGCTGATCGGCGCGCTCGGCGTGGTCAACACCATGGCGATGGCCGTCTTCGAACGCCGAAGGGAAATCGGCCTGTTGCGCGCGGTCGGCCTGGACCGGTCGGGGGTGGGGACCGTGCTGCGGCTCGAGTCGGTACTGGTCTCCCTGCTCGGCTCCGCGTCGGGTGTGCTGGCCGGTACGGCCATCGGCGTGGTGGCGGTGGGTGGGCAACAAGGCGCGGAGCTGGTCGTGCCGTGGGCGAGCCTCTGTCTGTTCTTCGGCGCGGCGGTGGTCGTCGGGGTCCTGGCCGCGGCCTGGCCCGCACGCCAGGCCGCGGCGATACCCCTGCTCGACGCCGTTCGTGCCGATCACGGCTAGGGTCTGCCCGGCGGATCGGAGCGGCGGCGTTCGGAGAAGCTGGTGACGCCGCCGGCGGCGGGGGCCGAGGGCGTGTTCTCAGCTGTCGAAGCCGAGGCCGACGCGGTCGAGGGTGCGGAGCCAGAGGTTGCGGTGGCCGGCGCGGGCGTCGGCGCGGGTGAGGGACCACTGGGTGACGCCGATGCCGGCCCAGCGGACCGGTTCGGGCGGGAAGGGGAGCGGCTTGCTGCGGACCATCTCCAGTCGCGTGCGTTCGGTCTGTTCTCCGGCGAGGAGGTCGAGCATGACCTCGGCGCCGAAGCGGGTGGCACCGACACCGAGGCCGGTGTAGCCGGCGGCGTAGGCGACGCGGCCGCCGTGGGCGGTGTCGAAGAACGGGGAGAAGCGGGAGCAGGTGTCGATGACGCCGCCCCAGCGGTGGCTGAAGGCCAGCCCCTCCAGTTGGGGGAAGCAGCGGAGGAAGGTGCGGGCGAGGGTGCGGAAGGTCTCCGGGCGCTGGTCGTAGTCGGGGTGGATGCGGCTGCCGTAGTGGTAGACGACGTCGTGGCCGCCCCAGAGGATCCGGTTGTCGGCGGTGATGCGGAAGTAGTGGAAGTGGTTGTTGCTGTCGCTGAGGCCCTGGCGGCCCTGCCAGCCGACGGCGTCGAGCTGGTCGGCGGTGAGGGGTTCGGTCATCAGGGCGTAGTCGTAGACGGGGACGAGGTAGGGGC
>NZ_VJYK02000117.1 GCF_007097205.2 Streptomyces alkaliterrae | reverse complement strand
CCCCCGAGGGCACCCCCTCCGGGAGCGCCGACCCGGACGACGGCAAACCGGCCGGCGAACCGGCCGGCAAACCGTCCGGCAAGCAGAAGGACGGCGGCCAGGACCCCGACGAGACGGCGAGCGGCGACGACAAGCCCGGCGCCACCGCGCCGCAAGGTGCCGCCACCTCGGCCCCGTCCTCCCCTGCCGGGTCCGAACCGGCCGCGTCCACCGACCCGGCCACCGATCCCGCGCTCGCCCCCCGCCCACTGCGGGACATCGGCGACGCCGCCTACCTCAACGACCGACTCGTCACCGCCGACGCGGGCCTGCACCGGGACATCACCGTCGTCTTCCGCACCGGGAACGTCCTTGTGACCGTCGAGTACAACGAGTGGTCCAACGACAAGCGCCGCACTCCGGGCAGCGAGGAGCTACAGGAGAAGGCCCAGAAGCTCGCCAAGCAGCTCGCCGCGCGCCTCGACAGCTGACCCGACCGAAAGCGAAGAACAGTGAACGACTCCCTCCGAACCGCCAACCGAGATTCCGTCGCCGCCGACGCCGCCCCGCTCACGTCGACGGGCGCGCGCCGCGGGCTGCTCGCCCGGCGCCCGGTCCGCGCCCTCGCCGCACTCGCCGTCCCGGTGGTGTTCCTGGCGGCGTGCTCCGGCTCCGAGGGCTCGAAGGAGGCCGCGCCGGACGACAAGGCCGCCGGCGCCTCCGCCGGCCCGTCGGCCGAGCCCAAGCCGGAGCCGGTCGCCCACAAGACGCTGCCGAAGCCGTGCGACACGCTCTCCGAGAAGACGGTCAAGGCCGTCGTCCCGGGCGCCAAGTCCGGCAAGGCACTCAACTCCGAGGACCAGGACAGCTACGGCACCTGCCTGTGGACGGGCCTGGACGAGTACGACTATCGCGCGCTTTCCGTGGCCCTGCGCCGCTTCGACTCCGACGTCACGCTGGGCAGCGGCGCCAAGCGCGCCGCCGAGCACGCCGGGAAGCAGCGCGACGCCATCGCCGCGAACGACGAGAACAAGAACGTCGAGGAGTCCGAGCTGGCCGGCGTGGGCGACTCCGCCACCGGCATCGCCTACGAGACGAAGAAGAAGGACGGCAAGAAGTCCGAGGACTACCGGGAGCACCGGGTCGTCGTGGTCAGCGACAACGTCGTGATCACCGTCGACTACTCCGGTGCCGGCTTCGAGGACGCCAAGACGCCCAGCGCCGACAAGGTCCGCGGAGGTGCCGAGAAGGCCGCCAAGGAAGCCCTCGCCGCCCTGAAGTAGCCCGCTCCCCCGGCCCGCCACCAGGCCACCGGCCCAAGCCGGCCGCGAAGCTCCGGCCGGCGGCCGGCCCGGCCGCCGACGAGCGGGTGGCAGGGCCGGACGACACACCTGTCAGGGCCCATCGGCCTCCTACCGGCGCCCGGCTTCTCCCCTATCGTCGTAGATCGCAGACACGCGCTACGAGTGACGGGCGGCCGCCATGGAGTTGCACGACTTCCCGCTCATCGCCGCCGTCCTGGCAGTGGCGGCCGTCGCCGGTCTGGTGGCCACCCGGCTGCGCCAGCCGCTGATCGTGGCGTTCATCGGCGTCGGCATCCTGGTCGGCCCGGCGGGAACGGGCTGGATGACGGCGCAGGACACGGTCGAGATCCTTGCCCGGCTGGGCATCGCCGTCCTGCTGTTCCTCGTGGGGCTCCGCCTCGACCTGCACCTGATCCGCACCACCGGCCCGGTCGCGCTCGCCACCGGACTCGGTCAGGTGCTGTTCACCTCGGTCATGGGGTTCCTGATCGCCATCGCGCTGGGCGTCGACACTGTCCCCGCCCTGTACATCGCGGTCGCCCTCACGTTCTCCTCGACGATCATCATCGTCAAGCTCCTCTCGGACAAACGCGAACTGGAGCAGCTCCACGGCCGCATCGCGGTCGGCTTCCTCATCGTCCAGGACATCGTCGTGGTCCTGGTGATGATCGTGCTCACCGCGTTCGGCCAGCGGACCGGCGACGACGTCGTGCTGGACGTCGCGGGGGTCCTGGCCAAGGGGATCGGTCTGCTGGTGGGGATCGGCCTCCTCATGCGATTCGTGCTGCCCTGGCTGCTGCACCAGGTCGCCCGCTCCCAGGAACTGCTCGTGCTCTTCGGCGTGGCCTACGCGGTGTCCGTGGCCGCGTTCAGCGACTGGCTCGGGTTCAGCTCCGAGGTCGGCGCGTTCCTGGCCGGCGTCTCGCTCGCCAGCACCTCCTACCGGGACGCGCTCGGCGCCCGGTTGACCAGCCTCCGCGACTTCCTCCTGCTGTTCTTCTTCCTCGAGCTGGGCACCGCGCTCGACTTCACCGACGCGACCGAGCAGTTGGGTACCGCCCTCGTCTTCTCGCTCTTCGTGCTGGTCGGCAACCCGTTGATCGTCGTACTCATCATGGTGGTGATGCGATACCCGGTCCGGGTCGGCTTCCTCGCCGGACTCACCGTCGCCCAGATCTCCGAGTTCTCCCTCATCCTCGCCGCCCTCGGCCTGAGCCTCGGTCACATCACCAACGCCACGGTCAGCCTGATCACCGTCGTCGGGCTGATCACGATCGGCTGCTCCACCTATCTGATCCTCTACTCCCACCAGATCTTCCGCCGGCTCGAACCGTGGTTGTCCCGCCTCGAACGCACCGGCAGCCGAAAGGCCGAACAGCCGGAACCCGACGCCGAGGTGGACGTCATCCTCTACGGCCTGGGACGGTTCGGCGGACAGCTGGCCGAACGGCTCACCGAAGCCGGGCACCGGGTCCTCGCCGTCGACTTCGACCCCCACCGTGTCTCGACCTACGACCGGCCAGGCGTCACCGCCGTCTTCGGCAGCGCCGAGGACGTGCACTTCCTGGAGACCCTCCCTCTCGGCCACGCCCGGTGCGTCGTCAGCACCCTTCCCCTCGCCGAGGCGAGCAAAGCCCTCGTGCACGGCCTGCGCCACCACCAGTACGGCGGCAAGATCGCGCTCACGGCCCGCACCCACCGAGCCGGGGAGGAACTGCGGTCCGTCGGCGCCGACCTGGTCCTCGAGCCGTACACCCTCGCCGCGTCGGCCTCGCTGCACGCCCTCGACGACGTTCTCCGCCCTCGCGACGGGAGCTGACCTGCGGCGTTCCGGGCGTCCCCGGCCCCGGCCGGACATGCACGCGACAGGTATGCCAGGCTGGGCGCCGCTCGAACGGGTGAGCGGACGGAGAGGGAGGCCCGCCGATGGCCAGGACGGAACTGACCAGGACCCACCGCGTCCTCGTCGGGGTGGTCGTCGTCGGCGCGCTGGTGATCGCCGCCATCGGCTTCGCAGGCTCCTACACCGCCGTCCGCGACCTCGCCGAGGAGAAGGGCTTCGGCGCCTTCGCCCCCTACTTCCCCATCGGCATCGACGCCGGCATCGTCGTCCTGCTCTCCCTGTTCCCTGTCAAGTTCTTCTGTTCAGCTTCTCACCTCTCCGTGAGCACCGCTTCCGTACCATGACTGGCAACAGCCGTGAGGCTCGTTCGGGCGGCGCGCTCCCGGGAACCACCTACTCGGGGAACTCAGGAGCGCCGCTCGACGGTCGGCCCAAGACAGATCACGCGTATCGGTACTTGCTCGGGGGGTCCCTACAACACGACATCCATCCGTAGGACTGCCATCTGACCGCTTATGCCGATGGCGGTTCGTCCTGAGCCACCTGTCCACTGCCATTCACCCACATGAGATCCAGGGTCCGGTTCATAACCTGCAGCGCAAGCGACAGAGACTCCTCATCTTCAACGACACTAAAGACTTCGTCGATCTTTCGGCGGACGAGTAGCTTCTCGTCTGCCGTCTGATCGATCTTCGCAGCATGGAGCGTTTCCTGAAGCTGCTTGAAGGCAGAAAGGACGGACTCGACCTTCTCCTTCGGATCACCGGCCGCAAATTGTAGATCGGCATACCGTCTGACCCACCAGACAGGACCAAGCGCCGGGTCCGTGAGACGCTCGAGTAGTAGCTCGAGCTCAACTGTTTCGCGTGCGTGTGCTGACCGTAGAGCCGTCTCTCCATCGGCTCGCTGCAGCGCCATCTCTCTTGTCGGCTTGGAGATGTGAACTCGTACGCGCCCTTCCACTCGGAGTCGCTTTTCATGATCCCAAAGGTCCTGGCTGAGCACGGAGTTCATGGCATCCTCTGCGGCGGTAGACTGCAGCAGAGGGTATGTGCGGGCCACGCTCCCCAACTCTTCCCTGATGAGGTGCCGGGCCAGTGCGCCCGGGGCAAGGGGTCGAGGGGCAGGAGAGTCAAGGTTTAGCCGCCATCGGTATCGAATGACGGCACGATAATACAGCCCGTGATCTTTGCTTTCCAGGGATGCGGAGAAGGAGCGGCGATCAGCAATTCGCCGCTCCTTCAGCCAATTGAGGAGCCTGATCATTGCGTTGCGGGAGCCACCTCAGTCGGGTTCTGAGGGCGCTGTTCTGCCGGTTCAGCTCCGGATGCCTCAGCAAGGGGATCGTGCTCCGCCTCGACATTCTGGAGGAAATCACTGAAAAGCGCGTCAATCAGGGCATCCTGCAGCGGCCCCTTGGCCTTGACGATGGCCTTGATGAAGGGGCCAGAGATCCCCAGAGAACCACCAAGCCTGATGATGAGATCGACCACAGGCTGCTGCGGCAGGCGGTCGGTTTCCGCGCCCTCGCGCCAGCTCAGCAGAGCTTTTTGAGCATGGACAGGGTCATCGCCGTGTTGGAAGACATGCTGCCAGGCTTCAAACACGCGCTGCCGTATCGCTTCACCTGCTTCTCCAGGCTTTGTGAGTGCCACCACAAGCGGAGAGTCCTCCAACTGGCCCGCTGTCGAAGGAACACTGAAGACGTCGAAGAAGACCTCTTGATCCGTTCCTATCCGCTTTCCGGCGTTCATGATCCAGGTGACGACGGTGTCGACCACTAGGGGTGCGAGGTCGTCATCAACCGCCAGCCCACGCACGGCATTTATAGCTGCCTTCCGCGCCTCGTCAGTGCCTGATGAGTTGAGGATGTAGCGTGCCCGGGTCAGTGCCTGGCTGGGATAGGCGCTCCCGAATGCGCCAGAACAAGCGCGGGCGGCAGCACACTGCCGTGCCGGCGACGACTTCCCACCTGCCCACGTGGCCAGTTCGGCTCGCACCTGGCTTCCAAGGGCAGGGTGCACGGCGAGTTCGGACAGGAGATCACCAACCAGGTTCTGTTGCTGCTTTCCTCCGTCGCGGAGCCATCCTTCTGCAAGATCGAAGATCGGGGTGACGCCGACGGTCCCCGCGAGCTGCGTCAGTGCTGTGGCGAGCGTGTCGAGGTGGTCCTTGGCCGGGCCCTGGCTGATGTCCCGCAGCCACTGCGTCAGCACTTCCTCGGTCAGCTGCCTGTGCTTCGTCCAGAGGTACCGCAGGATTGCCGGTCCTTGAGATTCGTGGACAAGAGAGGCAGCGCCGGTGTCCGCATCGAAGGACATTCCTGCCGGTTTGAGTCGCTTCGGCGCGTCCGGCATCGCAAGGAGCCCGCCCTCGCGCCTCGGAAAGCTGATCTTCGGCGCGGCAAGCAAGAGGTCTGCGCTGTTCAGCACGACCTCAGCGGGTGCCGTATTCAGAAAAGCACCCGCGATACGGACGGCCCTGGTCTCCACTCCTGCCGAGCCACCAACGAACCACTCCTCACTCAAGTGAGTTTCCCAGCCGCGATATTCCTCGAGCGCTTCCTCATCTGTGCTGCTCTTAGCGCTTTCGATGATCGACGCGAGCCGAACTGCCTCACCAGGAGCACAATCGTGCGGCAGGAGACCGTGGAACACGCTCTCCTCGTCGTCGATCCACCCGGAGCGATCTTGCGTCCCCTGGCCACTTTCCAGGTACTTCTTGACGACGGCTGTGGGCCCAGGGCGCTCGAGCTCCACCACGAGGATCTCAGGGCGGGGCCCGCTAGCTCGCGCCCGAGACCAGGAGACATTCGTCGCGATGATGACCATGCAACTGCCTGCTTTGCGCAAGGTAGATGCGTAGGTCGCGAGGCCACTGAAGAAGGCCTCAGGAAGCGGCTGTGTGACACCACGCAGGTTGAGAAGATAGCCGGCACCGCGCTCCTCAGGCAGGCATGCCACATCCGGTTCGTCCCAGTCGGGAAGCAGTTCGGATATCCGATTGGTCGCAACGCCCGAATCCGCAAGCAGCCGGAGCCCAGCGGACCTGCAGCCGTACTCGTCGGCTGCGAGCAGGACCACGATGTGGACATTAGCCGTTCCTCCGAAGTGTGGACGTACGGCTTGCGCGGCCTTGTCGAAGTTGTGGCCCGGGCTCACGAAACGGTTCGCCGGCATCAGCTTATCCGGATCGACCGGGCGAGGTCGGAGATGTCGCAGTCCGGTGAGGTAGTTCGTGATGTTGGTGTCCCGGCCAGAGATGTTCAGGTCGCCGAGGACGACGTTGTCGTTGACGTCCTGCCTCCCCGCAGACTCGGCCGGAGGTTGAGTCGACGCAGACATCAGCGACCGCCTCCGAAGTTGTTGTCACGTCCCGCCACGTTGATGCTGCCGCGTACGCGGTTCCTGGTCACCGTCTGCTGCTGGATCATCGGAGTCTCCACGCCTTGCGCCTTCAGACCATCGATGAGTTCTTGGAGAGCTTCCGGCTGATCACCGACACAGGAGGTCAGAATGTCGCGCACCGGTGCTTGCACGCCCTCGGCCATGAGCGGCCGCTTGTCGGGCTCGACAGCCGCTACCGCTTGTTCCAGAGAATCCAATCGAGCCAGCACCTGCGCCTCATCCTCCGTCCCCTCGCCTCGACGGCGACGGAAGATGTCGATGAAGGTGCTTCGGGCGTATTGCCAGGCTGGGGTGCCCATGGCTCCCCCCATGGCAGCAGTGGCCGTGAGTAGAAGATCGGTTGGTGTCGACACGGCAACCCCCTGTTTTCGACCAGCTCGCCCCATGGTGTTGTTGAGTCTGCTGGTAACCGCAACGTGACTGAGAATGATATGACCGTGGTGCTGGCGGCGTCCGCTGGGCCCGCACGTTGGCTGAATCCCGTCGCGATCCGGAACCCGGCTCGAGCCGCGGGCAGCGGGCCGCGCCCGTCCCCGAGCCAGAGCCCGAACGGCAGCCCGAGGTGGAACCACAGCCGTAGCCCCAAACTGGAGCCCTATCCCCGTTTCACCGTGCCGGACGGGCCCGGCGAGCGGCGGCTTCAGTCTCTTCAGCCCCTTGGGTCCGGGCAGGAATGCGCGGAGGGTCCCCGCGAGGAATGCGGGGACCCTCTGATGTCCGTGCGCCGGGTGGGCTGGGGCCAGCGGGGTGTCGGTCAGTGCTCGCCGAGCAGGCGGGTGACTTCGCGGGCGGCGAGGTCCAGGGCCTCGTTCAGGGCCTGTGGGCGGCGTCCTCCGGCGCTGGCGAGGGGACCGCGGCCTCCGGAGCCGCCGCCGACCACTCGGGCGGCCTGGGCGAGGATCTGGCTGGCCTGGGTGCCACTCTGGTGGAGGTCGGGCGAGATCGCGGCGGCGAGGAGGGCTTTGCCGTCGTGCTCGGCGCCCAGGACCACGGCGGCCGGACCGTGGCTGAGCCGCGCGAGGGTGTCGGCGGCGAGGCCGCGCAGTTCGTCCGGGGCGACGCCGGTGACGGGCTGGGCGACCATCTGGCCGCGGCCTGTCCGCTGGGCCTGAGCGGCGAGGAGTCTGGCCTGGTGGCGCAGTTCGCTGGCTCGGAGCCGGGCTAGCTGCCGCTGGGCGGTGGTCAGGGCATCCAGGCGCTTGCGCAGGGCGTCGGGGGCGTCCGTGGGGCGGGTGCCGAGCAGGTCGGCGAGTTCGTTCAGCAGCCGCCGTTCGGTGTCGAGGCGGCGGAGGGTGCCGTGGCCGGTGAGGGCTTCGACGCGGCGGAGGTTGGAGCCGATCGAGGATTCGCTGAGCAGGCGGAAGGCGCCGACTTGGGAGCCGTGGGCGACGTGGGTGCCGCCGCAGAGCTCGCGGGAGAAGTCTCCGATGTCGACGATGCGGACGGTGTCGCCGTACTTCTCTCCGAAGAGCGCGATGGCTCCGGCGGCTTCGGCCTCGGCGCGGTCGGCGTGCCAGGCCCGCACTTCCGGGTCGTCGAGGACGTGGCTGTTGACGGCGGTCTCGATCTGGTGGAGCTGGCCGGGGGTGAGGGCGGTGAAGTGCGCGAAGTCGAAGCGGAGCCGGTCGGGCTCGACAAGGGAGCCTTGCTGGCGGGCGTGATCGCCGAGGGTGGCCATGACGACGGCGTGGAGGATGTGGGTGGCCGAGTGCGACCGCATCAGGCCGGCCCGGCGCTCGGCGTCCACGACGGCTTCGCCACTGGCGCCGGTGTGGAGCTCGCCCTGAAGGACGTGGGCGGTGTGGACGCGGAAGCCTTCCAGGCCGTAGCGGGTGTCGGTGATCTTGAGGACGGTGCCGTCGTGCAGGGTCAGGGTGCCTGTGTCGCCGATCTGTCCGCCGGCCTCGGCATAGAACGGCGACCGGTCGAGCACCAGCTCGACCTCGGCCCCTTCGCCTGCGGTGGTGACGACGGTGCCGCCGGAGATGAGGCCGGTGACGGTGGCCTCGGCGGTCAGGTGGTCGTAGCCGAGGAAGTCGGTCCTGGGCAGGCGGGCGGACAGTTCGCGGTAGGTGTCCATCTTCTTGAGGGCCTCGGCGGTCTTGGCCTTGCCGCCGGCCTTCGCGCGCTTCCTCTGCTCGTCCAGCAGCGCGGCGAACCGCTCCTCGTCGACGGTCAGCCCGGCGTCGCGGGCGGCCTCGACCGTCAGCTCCAAGGGGAAGCCGTAGGTGTCGGCGAGCTCGAAGGCGGTCTCGCCGGGCAGGGCGGCCGAGCCGCTGTGCTGGGTGCGGCTGATCGCGGCGTCCAGCAGCCTGGTGCCCTGGGCCAGGGTGCGGGTGAAGGACTCCTCCTCGGCGGTGACGACCTGCTCGATCAGCGCGGCCTGGGCCGTCAGCTCCGGCCAGACATCCCCGAGGTTGCCGATCACCGAGGCGGTCGTGGCAGGCAGGACGGGCCCGTCGATGCCGAGCAGACGCGCGTGGCGGATCGCGCGGCGCATCAGGCGCCGCAGGATGTAGCCGCGGCCGTCCTTCGCGGGCAGGACGCCGTCGGCGATGAGGAAGGCGATGGAGCGGGCGTGCTCGGTGACGACCTGGAAGGACACCTTCTCCTCGCCCTCGGTGGGGCAGGCCCGTCCGGCGAGGTCTTGGACGGTGTGGAAGGTGGGCAGCAGCAGGTCGCTGGTGCAGACATTCTGGGCGTCCTGGAGGATCGCGGCGAGCCGGTCCAGGCCGAGGCCGGTGTCGACGCCCTTGCGGTCGAGCTCGCCGAGGATGGGGAAGTTGCCCTTCTTGTCGCCCTCGCCGCGCTGGAACTGCATGAAGACCAGGTTCCAGATCTCGACGTAGCGTTCGCCGTCGATGGCGGGGCCGCCCTCCTTGCCGAAGGCGGGGCCGCGGTCGTAGTTGACCTCCGAGCAGGGCCCGCAGGGGCCGGGGACGCCCATGGACCAGTAGTTGTCCTCCATGCCCAGGCGCTGGATGCGGCTCGCGGGGACGCCGATGCGGCGCCAGATGTGCTCGGCCTCGTCGTCGTCCTTGAAGACGGTGATCCAGAGCTTGTCCTTCTCCAGCCCGTAGCCCTGGGTGAGCAGTTCCCAGGCGAAGGCGCAGGCGTCTTCCTTGAAGTAGTCGCCGAAGGAGAAGTTGCCCATCATCTCGAAGAACGTCGCGTGCCGGTTGGTGCGGCCGACGTTGTCGATGTCGGAGGTGCGGGCGCACTTCTGGATGCTGGTGGCGCGGGGGAATGGCGGGGGCATCTCACCCAGGAAGTAGGGCTTGAACTGGTTCATCCCGGCGTTGGCCAGCAGCAGGGTCGGGTCGTCCGGGATCAGCGGGCTGGACGGGACCAGCTGGTGGCCGCGGGAGGTGAAGAAATCGGTGAACGTCTGACGGATCTGCGTCGAGCGCATGGCGGAATGGCCTCACGGAAGAGTCACGGAAGGTGGGAGGGGAGATCACACGCCGAGCCGGGCCGAGAACAGGGACTGAGAGAGTTCTCAGTTCTCCAGCTCGACGCAGATAGCTCGCGCCCCCATGGGCCGCACCTTGACTCCAGATCCGTTGATCACATCGGTGGTGCAGCAGACCACCAGAGCTGCTGTTCTGGTCTGCTGCACCACCGACTGTAGCGGGTCCGGAGTCAAGATCGCTTAGCGTGTGGGTGTCGTCGCCGTCAGCACCGCCTGTGGGCAGGCGGCGTATCGGGCCAGATCAGGCCCGATGACCGCCGGGTCATCCAGGACGACCGCGGCTCCGGCCGCCTTGAGGGCGGCGGGTCCGGCCCAGCCCCAGGCGGCCCCCAGCGGGGTGATCCCTGCCGCGCGGGCTGCCCTGATGTCCCCGGCGGTGTCGCCGAGGAACACCGCTTGGATGGGGGAGGCGCCGAGCTTGCCCAGGGCGAGTAGGAGCCCGTCGGGGGACGGCTTGGGTTCGGCGTCCTCGCGGCAGACGGTGACGTCCAGCAGCGCGAGGACGGCCGGCGGCAGCAGCCAGGACAGCCGGGTGCGGGGCTGCAGGGTGACCAGGCCCGTCGCCATCCCGGTGTCCTTGATCGCCATCAGCCCCTCCAGCACCCCAGGGAACACGGCGGTGCGGGAGGCGGCGGCCAGGGCCGGATCCCACCAGATCTCGCAGAGCTCGTCCGGCGCGGGGACGCCGAGCCTGGTCAGCACCTCGACCCGCGGCGTCGTCAGCGCGTCCGCCGGGAGGTCGGCGACGGTGACCCGGCGGCCGAGGGAGGCGGTCGCAACACCAGCGAGGGTGGACAGCGTGGCCTCCTGGCTGTCCAGCAGGACCCCGTCCATGTCGAACAGCACCACCGGCGTCATGAGCGGGCCTCCGCCGGACTCGCAAGGTCGCTTTCGGTCAGCAGAGACCGGAGTGTCATTTTCTGTTCCTCCAGCAGCAGCCGGCCGCCGAGCGGCCGTTCCAGCACGCAGAGCGCGTCGGTGACCTCGGCGCCGGCCTTGCGCAGGATGCGGGCCATGCCCGCCAGCTGGCCGCCGGAGCGGACCACGTCGTCGACCAGGACGACCCGCCGCCCCTCGATGCTGGTGCCCTCGATCTGCCGCTTGGAGCCGTAGCGCTTGGGCAGCCGCCGCAGGAACGCGGCCGGCAGCCCCGTCGCGGCCGACAGAGCGATGACCAGCGGGACGCCGCCCAGCTCGATCCCGGCCAGCACCTTCGCGTCCTCGGGGACGAGGGCGGCCATCGCGTCGGCGACGTCATGCAGCAGCTGCGGGTCGGCGGCCAGGCGGTACTCGTCGAAGTACGAGTCCAGCACCTGCCCGTCGGCCAGCGTGAACGCGTCGGTGACGCAGGCCGCCTCAGCGATCCGGACCGCCAGGGCACTCGCGGTAGTGACCTTCATGCGTCTGCCTCCGTCCCGTCAGTCCCGTTGGTCAGACGGTGGAGCTGGGTGGCGAACATCGCCGCCGACGCGATCGAGGTGAGGAAGCCCAGCGGCCGGGTGGGCGTCTCGAACAGCCACCTCTCCCGCCGCAGGAAGGACAGCAGCCCGAGCGCGGTGGGGCCGGTGATCCAGACCGGGACGGGCCGGATGTTGCCCGCGTAGTAGAGGGCGGCGGTCAGCTCGTGCAGGGTGCCGACCCCGCCGCCCATTGCCACCACGAGATCGGCCGCATCCAGGTAGTGGTTGAGGCGGGCGCCGAGGTCGGGCAGGTGGACCTCGGCGGTGACGTACTCGTTGAAGCCGCCCCACTCGGCGTGCTTGTCCGCCAGGGTGACGGCGGTGACCGTGCCGCCCTTGGCCGCGGCCCCGCGGGCGGCGGCCTCCATCAGCCCGTTGTAGCCGCCGTGCAGCAGCGTGAACCCGGCCGCCGCGAGGGCCATTCCGACTTCCTCGGCGAGCCGTTCCTCGTCCGGGGAGGCGGGGACGACCCCTCCGAAGAACACCGCCGTCTTCTGCCGACCCTGGGCCCCGTCCTGGCCGGAGGCCGGGGCGGGAAGGCGGCGGGCGGGGGGCTTCACGCCAGCTCCAGGTAGGTGCGGTAGGCGGTGATCGCGTCCGCGAGACCGTCCAGGGCGTTCGGGCAGGCCCGCTCGGTGAGCGCGAGCACCCGGTCCAGGGCGGCGTTGACGTCGGCGGCCGTGGGGACGGCCGGGGAGGTGATCGCCGCGTCCAGGTCCGCGAGGCAGGTCCGGCCGATCGGGGTGAGCGCGAGCTCCTCCCGCAGCTGATACCAGCCCCAGAACCGTGAGGCCAGCGCGAGCGCGGTCTTGATCAGGTCCTTCGTCGCGGTGTGCAGCATGTGCCACTCGGCGTAGGCGACGAACTTCTGACCGCGCTGGATGCGCTTGTGCAGCAGCACCGCCAACACCAGGTGCTCGATCAGCAGCTCGGTGCACGACTTCGGCCGGGCCGCCAGCTTGGCGACGTGAGTCTCGGCCTGTTCGATCTGTGTGGTGGTGATCTCCGTCGGCGGCCGGTCCAGCAGCACCTTGCCGGACACCTTGCGGCGGACCGTGGTGATCTGTGAGGCGGGGGCGAGATAGAGGTCGACCTGCTGGAGCTTGCCCTCGTGCTGGACGAGGAAGACGAAGCCGATGCCGCCCAGGTCCGCGACGATGGTGTCGCGCCAGCCTGGCAGCAGGGCCCCGCCCGCGACAGTCATCAGGTCGTCCAGGGCCGCGGTGAAGGCGGGCAGGTCGCGGTCGTGGACGCCGACGACGAAGTCGACGTCCGAGAGCCGGTCGGCGGTGCCGGAGGCGAGCGAGCCGCGGACCAGCAGGTGGGTGACCGCCGCCGAGGCGGACAGCAGCTCGGCGATGCGGGTCAGCAGCGGCAGCTGGGCGGGCCGGTTGGCCTCGGTGAGTTCGGCCAGCTGCAGTTCGGCCGGGGCCAGGGACAGAGCGGTGGGCATCAGCGGGTGTCCTTCCGGGCTGGGGGTTGCGCGGACAGGGGCGAAGGGTGCGGACGGTGTCACGAGGCGAGGGCCAGGAGCTTGGCCTTCGCGGCCGTCCAGCGCGTGCTGGCCTCGCTGTCGCCGAGCGCGGTGTGCAGGCTCGCGATCAGGTCGTAGGCGGTGCCCTCCGGGAGGTCGAAGGAATAGAACAGCCGCAGCAGCATCTGTTCGGCGGCGCCGGTGTAGCCGAGGTCGGCCAGGCGGCGGGCAGCGGCGAGGCGTTCGGCCAGATCCGCCTCCGACGCGGCCGGCAGCCGGTCTGCCGTCGGCTCCTTGGCGCGGTTGGCGAGGCGTGTGTAGGCGTCGTCGGCGTAGACGTCCGCGATCAGGTGGATCCGGTCCGGGCCGAGCAGGTTGCAGACCCCGTGCGCGTAGGTCGGGGTCAGCCGCCAGATCCGCCCGCCGCCCATGTGGACCTTGGTGCCGCCGGTGACCAGGAACGCGGAGGAGTTGGTGTGCAGCGGGATGTGCAGCCGGTGGCGCTCGACCTGGTCGAGCTCGTCGTAGTCGCGGTGTTCCCAGAGGAACGCGTTCGCCTCCAGCCGGGCCAGCCGTACCCACATGTAGTTCAGGCCCAGCTCCGCGAGCAGGCCGGCGGTGGCGGGCATGTGCCCCAGCAGAGCGGTGGGCCGGGCGGTGCAGTCTCCGATCCTCACGTCCCCGGCTTCCCCGGAGGCGTTCATCAGCGACGTCGTCCACCAGCCGCCGGACTGGAACTCGCCGTACTCGGCCTTCCAGGGAGCCGGGGCGGTCAGGGCCTCGTGCCGCATCCGCTCGATCAACTGCCCGTCCAGCTTCTCCAGCTGGACGATCTGCCCGGACAGGGCCGCGGTCGGTTGTGCGTCTTCCATGGGGTCCCTCTCGATCTCTCCGCTCCGGGCCGGGCCGGGAGCATGTGGACGGGGGTGGAAGGCGCGACGCGTCCGGCCGGATGCCCCTTGATCCAACCGAAGAAGGAGCCGTGGATGCCGGGGTCCGTCGGCCGGACGCGGCGCCGGGATCCAGAGTGATCGACCGGCGTTGTCGCAGGTAGTGAGAGGTGCCCGCCCCTCGTGGGCGGTGCGGCCGCCCGCGCAGGGCGACCGTCCCGCCCCCCGGCGGGGGTTTGATCGCCTCCCCAGGCAGGCAAGCAATCTTCGGCAGCACGGGCGGGCGGCGCATCCGGCGTCGAGCCGGTGCCAGGCGGGGAGGCAGCCGTGAGCAACCAGGCGACCAAGCAGTCCCAAGCGGTGCACCACATCTCCTGCGGGAAGGCCCTGCGGGAACGCGCCCTCGGCCAGGCAGGCTCACCCGACCCTGCGCCGGTGACGCTCGTCGCCGAGATCGCCGGGCAGATCGCGGAGCACTGCGGGCACCGGCTCCTCAAGTGCCGCCGCCTGGCCATGGGGTGGACCGTCGCCCAGGCCGTCGCCGCCGCCCACCAGCTCGTCGAGGACGAGAACCTGGCCAAGGTCGGCCTGTCCGAACGCTCCTGGAAGGACTGGGAAGCGGGCGGCCTGCCCAGCCCCGACTACCAGGACCTGCTGTGCCGCCTGTTCGCCACCAACCCCGTCGGCCTCGGCTTCGCTCACGACTATTCACCCCCCAAGGCGGAGGAGAACAGTCCGCTTTGGAGTGCGGGGCCGGGCGATGGAACACTTCCCGAAGGAGAAACGGCCCGCACCGGCGCGGGCTCGTGGACCTTCACGGAGGTGGAGGAGACGAAACGTCGCGACGCGGTGAAGCTCGCCGGACTGGCCATGGCCTCCCCAGCCGCCGCAGCACAGATCCTTCAACAGGCCGCCGCCGAGGCCATGGAGTTCACCCAGCAAGCGGAGGCGACCTCGCTCGGCTCCGGCACCCTGGATCACCTCGACCTTGCCGTCACCGAGTTCAACCACGCGTACTCACTCAAACCGCCGGCGGCCGTCTTCGACGCGGTGCTGGACTACCGCCGCAAGGTCGACGCCCTCCTCAAGGGCAGACACACCCACCGGCAGGAACGCGAGCTGCTGGCGTTCGCCGGATGGATGTCCGAACTGCTGGCCTGGCTCGCCCACGACCTCGGCGACGCCCGCACCGGCCTCGCCTTCGCCACCGACGCGTTCATCCACGGCCGGCAGGCCGGACACGGCCAGCTGTGCGGGTGGGCGATGGACGCCGCCGCCTCCATCAACCTGTATGAACAACGGCCCGACAGAGCCCGCCAGGCCGCCCTCAAGGGCCTGACCGAAGCACCCGCGGATCATCCTCTGACCGTGCGGCTGCATGCCCAGGCCGCCCGTGCCGCGGCGGCCGACGGCGACGCGGACGGCTTCACCACCGCCTTCCACGCCGCCGAGGACGCCTATCGGCTCCTGCCGCCCCGCTCACCCCGCCGGTTCGGCATGGACGTGCTGCCGCTGGCCAACTACGCGCTTACCTCCTATCCGGCCACCTCGTTCATCTGGCTCGGCCAGGCCGAGGAGGCCCGCCGACATGCCGAACACGCGCTGACGACCTATGAGTCGGCGCCCGCAGCATCCCGGTCGCCGAGCCGGGAGGCCATCGCCCGCATCGACCTCGCCATCGCCCATGCCCAACTCGGCGACCCCGACGACGCCGTCGCCCTCGGCCACCAAGCCCTCGACTCCGCCCGCGTCGTCGGCTCCGTCCTGGGCCGGGCCGGTGACCTCACCTCGTTCCTGACCCGCCGCTATCCCCGCCAGGCCGCCGTCGAGGGCCTTGCCGAACGGCTCACCGCCGCGGCCGCCGCCCGCTCGGCCCTGTCCGCCACCTCGACCGGAGCGTGAAGGAGAACGACGATGACCACCCAGCCGCCCACCCAGCACGCGCTCAACCTCCGCAAGCCCTACTTCGACCTGATCGCCACCGGATCCAAGACCATCGAGATCCGCGTCGGCTATCCCAAGATCCGCAAAATGGCCGCCGGCGACAACCTGCGGTTCACCTCCGGCGACCACACCCTTACCACCCGCATCACCGCCTTGAACGAGTACAAGTCTTTCGAGGCGATGCTGGACGCCGAGGACAACACCGCCATCGGCGAACCCGGCATGACCCGCGACCAGCTGCTGGCCGCCTGCCGCGACATCTACCCGCCCGAGAAGGAAGCCCTCGGCGTCATCGCCATCCACCTCCAGACGGACACGTGAGGCGATACGGCACCCTCCTCGAGCCGGGCGATTCGTGTGGGACCACTCAGCTGGTGATCGGGCGGAAGGGGAGGACGTTGTCCGGGGCATCGGCGGGAGGCGGCTCAGGGG
>NZ_VJYK02000116.1 GCF_007097205.2 Streptomyces alkaliterrae | reverse complement strand
GGTCGGAGGTGTCCGGGTGCGGGGCGGGCTCGGCGAGGCCGGCGACCGTCCAGCGGACGGCGTCCTGGCCGTGGCGTTCGCCGGTGCCGAGCAGGACGGTGAGGTCGAGGCGCTCGGCGCCGCCGACGGCGTCGTGCGCGCGCCGCGCGAGCAGGTTGGTCAGCCCGGGGGCGACGCCGACGCTGAGGGCGGCGGTGGCGCCGGAGGCGCGGGCGACGTCGTGAAGCCGCTCGGTGCGCAGCAGGAGGCGCGGGGTGGCGTTGACGTCGACGAGGTGGACGCCTCGTTCGAGGCAGATCCTGGCTGTCGACTCGTCCGGCGGTTCGACGCAGAGCACGACCAGTGTCGCCCGGGTGTCGTCGAGGACGCGGCGCAGGGCGTCCGGGTCGTTGACGTCGAGCGTGACGCCGCCGGCGCGCCGGGCGCGCAGCGGGTCGCGTCCGGCGGGGAGCACGCGCCCGGGGAACCACTGGGACAGGGCTGCCGTGACGGTGGCGCCGACGGCGCCGTAGCCGCCGACGACGAGGGGTCGGTGGCCGTCCGCGCCGGCCGATTCCGCTGTAGTCATACTTCAGTGAAACACACTGTACTGTCACTACAGTCAGATTCCGGGAGGGGCGTCGGGAGGGCGAGAGTGGAGAGCGGCACGGAGTCCGCCGGGCGGCTGACGCGCGCGGAGAAGACGCTGCGTACGCGGCGGCGCATGCTCGACGCTGCGCGGCGGTTGTTCGTCGAGCGCGGCTGGGCGGGCGCGACCGTCGCGGACATCGCGAAGGCCGCCGAAGTCGGCGTTCAGACGGTCTACTTCACGTTCGGCGACAAGCGCGCGCTGCTCAGGGAGCTGCTGGACACGGCGGTGGCCGGCGACTCGGACCCGGTCGCCACGCTGGACCGCCCGTGGGCGCGCGCGGTGTTGGACGAGCCCGATCCGGCGGTCCAGTTCGCCCGGCAGGCGGCGGGCGCCCGGGAGATCCTGGAGCGCGCCGCGCCGGTGTTGGAGGTGGTGCGTGGCGCCGCCGCCGCGGACGAGCGGATGGCGGAGCTGTGGCGCCTCAATCGGGAGCAGCGGTACACCGTTCAGCTGAGTTTCGCTCGCGCGCTGACGGGGAAGGTGCCGGGCCCGCTGCGGGACAAGCACGACGCGGCTGCGGTCGCGGACGTCGCGACCGTGCTGCTCGGGCCGGAGACGTACGGGCCGCTGGTCACGGAGGCGGGCTGGTCGCCGCCGCGCTGGGAGCGCTGGGCGGGCGACTCGCTCGTCCGGCAGTTCCTGCCGTAGCCACGCAGTAGCCGCGCCTTGGCCGCGCCGTGGCCAGGCCGCAGCGCCCGTTCGGGCGGGCGTCAGCTCTCGCGGCGGGTCGTGCGCCAGCGTTCCATCAGGGCGGCCATCTCGTTCCGCATGAAGGTGAGGAACTCGACGGACTCGGCGATGCGCCGACCGGCGGGGCTCTCCGGTCCGACGGCTTCCACGCCCGAACTGAACGTGCTGATCCACCGGTTGAGGACGGCATCGCGGTTGGTCATGGCCTCGTACCAGACCTCGGCGTGGACGCGGTACCGCTCGCGTCGCGAGCCGGGCTGGCGTTCGCGGGCGATGAGGTGAACCTGGGAGAGGTAGCGGACGGCGCCCGAGACGGCGGCCGGACTGATCAGCAGTCGTTCGCCGAGTTCGGCGGAGCTGAGCGAGCCGCTTTCGGAGGCGAGCAGGCAGCTGAAGACCCGCGCGGGCATGCGGGGGAAGCCGGCCTCGGTGAGGTCGGCGGCGAGCCGTTCGACGAAGTCGGCCACCTCGGGCGGGTAGCCGTCCTCGCCCGCGCTCTCCCCCTGGGGCTGCTCCGGGCCCGGTTGCTGTTCGTTCCTCTGTGTCACGGCTCCATCCTCGCAGGTCAGCCACTTGGGGCAATGGGTGGTTCGTTGACTTCACAAATTTGTGAAACAAGCGTACCTTCGAAGCATGACCAGGGAGACCACCGCCATCTCGGTGTCCGACGTTGTGAAGACCTTCGGTGAGACCCGTGCGCTCGACGGCCTCGACCTCCGGGTGAGGACCGGTGAGGTGCACGGCTTCCTCGGCCCCAACGGCGCCGGCAAGTCCACGACGATCCGCATCCTGCTCGGGCTGCAACGCGCCGACTCCGGCACGGCCCGCATGCTCGACCTCGATCCCTGGCGGGACGCCGTCACGCTGCACCGCCGGCTGGCCTACGTGCCGGGCGACGTGGAGCTGTGGCCCAACCTCAGCGGTGGCGAGGCGATCGACCTGCTCGCCCGGTTGCGCGGCGGCATCAACCGCGCCCGGCGCGACGAACTCATCGAGCGGTTCGACCTGGACCCGACAAAGAAGGGCCGCAGCTACTCCAAGGGCAACCGGCAGAAGGTGGCGATCGTCGCGGCGCTCGCGTCCGACGCCGAACTGCTGCTGCTCGACGAGCCGACGGCCGGCCTCGACCCGCTGATGGAGGTCGTCTTCCAGGACGTCATCCTGCGGGCGAAGGCCGACGGCAAGACGGTGCTGCTGTCCAGCCACATCCTGGCGCAGGTGGAGAAGCTGTGCGACCAGGTGAGCATCATCCGCCAGGGCCGGATCGTGCAGTCCGGCACGCTCCAGGAGATGCGGCACCTGACCCGTACGACGGTCGAGGCCGAGACCGAGCGCCCGGCCACCGGTCTGGGTGAACTGCCGGGCGTGCACGACCTTCGCGTCGACGGCAACCGGGTGCGCATGGCGGTCGACGGCGCCGGGCTCGACGAGGTGATCGGCCACCTGAGCCGGGCCGGGGTACGGGCGCTGACCAGCCACCCGCCGACGCTGGAGGAGCTGATGCTGCGTCACTACGGCGACGAGCTGAGCGCCGCGAACGGCCGGCCGGCGGAACAGGCGGCACAGGCCGAACAGGCGGCACAGGCCGAACAAGCGGAGCAGAACGGGACGTCGCGATGACCGCCGCGACCGCCGAGAAGACCAGGACCACCGATCCCGGCGGCGGCCGCCTCGCCGAGGCGCTGACCGGCACCGGCACGCTGCTCCGCTTCAACCTGCGGCGCGACCGCGTCCGGCTGCCGGTGTGGCTGCTCGCGCTGCTGCTCGCCACGCTCGGCTCGCTGAGCAGCTTCGCCGACCTGTACGGCGACGCCGAGCAGCGGCAGGCCTCCGCGGCGACGATGGACACCCCGGCAGGCCTGGCGCTCTCCGGCCCGCGCGAGTACCTGACGGACTACAACCTGGGCTCGATGCTGAGCCACCAGATGATCGGCTTCACCGCCGTGATGGTGGCGCTGATGAGCGTCTTCATCGTCGCCCGGCACACCAGGACGGAGGAGGAGACCGGCCGCGCGGAGCTGGTGCGTTCGGCGGTCGTCGGCCGGCACGCCTACCTGACGGCGGCGCTCGGCGTGGCCGCCGTCGCGAACGTCGCGCTGGCGCTGCTGCTCGCGGTCGCGCTGGGCGGCTCCGGAGTGGAGGGCGTGACCTGGGGCGGCTCGCTGCTGTACGGGGCGGCGCACGCGGCGGTCGGGCTGGTGTTCGCCGCGGTGGCGGCCGTGACGGTGCAGATCACCGCGTACTCCAGGGGCGCCTCGGGCATGGCCCTGGCGGTGCTCGGCGGTGCCTACCTGCTGCGGGCGGCCGGTGACGTGGGCGGCGGCGCGCTGTCCTGGCTGTCGCCGATCGGCTGGGCGCAGCGCACGTACCCGTACGTGCACGACCGCTGGTGGCCGCTGCTGCCCTCGCTTGCGCTGCTGCTCGCGGTCGCCGCGGCGGCGTACGCGCTGAGCGTGCGGCGGGACGTCGGCGCGGGCCTGCGGCCGGCCGCGCCGGGCCGTCCGGCGGCGAGCCGGCACCTGACCCGGCCGCTCGGCTTCGCCCTGCGGCTGCACCGGGGGCTGCTCATCGGCTTCGGGGTGGCGGCGCTGCTGCTCGGCGCGTCCTACGGGTCGCTGCTGAGCGAGGTCGAGTCGCTGATCGAGCAGATCGGCGCGCTGGAGGAGGCCGTCGAGGGCATCGGCGGAGCCTCGCTCGTGGACTCCTTCTCGGCGATGATCCTCACGGTGACGGCGACCGTCGCCGCCGTGTACGCGGTGCTGGCGGCGCAGCGGGCCCGTTCGGAGGAGACGGCCGGGCGGGCCGAGCCGCTGCTGGCGACCGCGCTCTCCCGCGGGCGTTGGCTCGGCGGGCACCTGACGGTGGCTCTGCTGGGCGGGGCGCTGATGCTGCTGCTGTCCGGGCTCGGCTTCGGCGTGGCCGGAGCGGCGTCCACCGGCGACTGGGCGCTGGTGCCCCGGCTCGCGGGCGCCTCGCTCGCGTACGCGCCGGCGCTGTGGGTGACGGTCGGTCTGGCCGCCGTGCTGTTCGGCTGGGCGCCGCGCTGGCTGCCGCTGGTCTGGGCGGTGCCGGTGTACGCCTTTGTGGTCGGCTACCTCGGCCAGATCTTCCAGTTCCCCCACTGGACGGGGAACGTCTCGCCGTTCGGCCACGTGCCCCGGCTGCCGGCCGAGGACATGGACTGGCTGCCGCTGCTGGCCCTGACGGCGCTGGCCGCGGGCCTGCTGGCGCTGGGTCTGGCCGGCTTCCGCCACCGCGACCTGGACTCGAAGTAGCCGCGGATTCCGGCCCGGCGGGGGCGGTGCCGACCCCGCTGGGCCGAACCGGGTACGGCCGTTCGGGGCGACGTCGGACCGGCCTCTGACCGGCCGTCGAACCGGTCCCCTGGCGGCCGCCGACCGAACCCCGTCCGAACCCCGTCCGACTCGCGGAGTACCCGCGACTGACAAGGCGTCACCCCTGACGGACCGTCCGGGACGCCTCCCTGTCCCACGCCCCGCCGGACCCCTTCCGGCGGGGCGTGACGTGTGTTCAAAAGCGCCTCGGTTGGCGCAACGTCGCACCCGACGGGCGGTACAGCGGATGCGGCACGCCCGGGGCACTGGTCGCATGAGTCACGACGGCGCGAACGAACGCGGAGGAACGGCCTCCGCGCGCGCCGACCACGGAGGTACCGCATCTCATGAAGACGCGCTCTCTCGCCACCGTCGCCGCCGCCTCGGCCGCGCTGGTGCTGTCGATGGCCGGTCCCGCCCTCGCCGGTGGCGAAACCGGTGCCGGCGGGCTGACGGTCCACCCGTCGACCGCCGGCCCCGGCGCCACGGTGCAGATCAAGGCCCACTGCAAGGAAGGCGGACACGGCACCGTCGCCTCTGACGCGTTCGAGTCCAGCCAGGCGCACACCGGTCGCCACCACCACGGCCGCCACCACCACGACGGTCGGCACCACGACGGCCGCCACCACGAGCACGACGGCGTGATGCAGGACGACGGCAAGCGCGCCGACGGCGTCGCCACCCACCACCCGACCCACAAGAAGGGTCACCACCACCACGCGCCGTTCGCCAGCGCCAAGGTCATGCACGAGGGCCTGACCCCGGGCAAGACCTACCAGGTCACCGGCTACTGCAAGAACCACAAGCCGCTCACCGGCACGTTCACCTTCAGCGGTGTCTCCGGTGGCGCCCACGCCGGTCTCGGCGGCCTGGCCTCCGGCACCCAGTCCACCGGCGGCGGAATGTCGACGACCACCACGGCCGCCGCGGCCGCCGGCGGTCTGGCGCTGGCCGGTGTCGCCGGTTACCTGATGATCTGGCGTCGTCGGGCCAACGCCGACAAGGCATGAAGCGCCCCCGGATATCCATGACGACCCGACAGCAGCGGATCGCGCTCCGCGGGCGCCGCCTGGAGACGGTGGCCGCCATGGCTGCCGTGCTCGCAGCGGCGGCGCTCTGCGGAGCCGTTCCGGTCAAGGAGGACACCTCCGGCGCCGGACGGCCGAACGAGCGCACCACCGTCGCGGCGGGCGTCTCCCGGCCCGAGGCCGTCGACACCCGCCCGCCGTCCCCGGACCCCGAGCCGGTGGAGCGCGCGGAGCCGGTGCGGCTGAGCATCCCGCAGCTGGGGGCGTACCTGGAGATCTTCGCGGCGGACGCGGAGAAGGACGGTACGCCCCCGGTCCCGGACGAGAAGGAAGCCGACAAGGTCGCCTGGTACGAGGGCGGCCCCTCCCCGGGCGAAAGAGGGCCGGCGCTCCTCGTCGGCCACCTGGACACGGTGGAGGGACCGGCGGCGTTCGCCGGACTCGGCTCGCTCAAACCGGGAGCGGAGATCCGGATCGAGCGCGACGACCGGAGCACGGTGGTCTTCACCGTGGACTCGGTCGAGCAGTACCAGAAGGACGACAACTTCCCCAACGAACGGGTCTACGGGCCGACGCAGACCCCGCAGCTCCGCCTCATCACCTGCGGCGGCGGCTTCACCAAGGAGAACGGCTATGACGCGAATATCGTCGCCTTCGCCAGCATGCGCGGCTGAGCGCCGCACGGACGGCACGGGCGAGGCCCCCGAGGAGGGGCCGCCCCTCAGAACACGAATAGTTGGATCGGGTGAAGGAGCGGTTCACCCACCCGCAGTGCAGTCCGCCGAGTCGCCCTCGCCGCTCATTCGGACCCGACGAGCCCAGGCCCCACGGGGAGCGTCGACCGGATCGAGGAGCGACCGCCGGGGGAGCGCACGCGGCCGCGGAGCCCGTGCCCTCCCGGTTTCGCCCCCTGGGTGGGGCCATCGCCGTCACCGGCCCGGTGGCGGCGATGTCGCTCGTTCGGGGCAGTGCTCCGGCGGGCCGAGACGGGCGGACCGGTCCGGCAGTCGACCGGGGCGCGCCGGGCGGTCGACCGGGCCGCGACGTGCGGGCGACCGGGGCGCGCCGGGCGGTCGACCGGGTCGCAACTGGGGATGTGACTTTTCCGGAAGCAGGGCGTCCGGTTTCTGATGGTCTGTGGTGGGCCGTCCCGGGTAGGCGGGCTGCCGACGGCGGTTCGCCGGGTCGCCGGCCGTGACGAATCCCGCACGGCGGGTCCCAGCCACCGCGACGTGACCTAAGGTGACCGGGACCGCAGATAGGAGTACGCCCCCATGCCCGGCACGATCACCCGCAGCACTCTGCGCCAGCAGATCGCGGATGCCCTCCGTGACGAGGTCCTCGCGGGGCGGCTGCCCGCCGGGCGGAACTTCACCGTCAAGGAGATAGCCGAGCAGTACGGTGTCTCGGCGACGCCCGTCAGGGAGGCGCTGGTCGACCTCTCCGCCCAGGGCCTGCTCGACTCCGACCAGCACCGCGGCTACCGCGTCCACGAGTTCACCCCGGCCGACTTCAGCCGCATGGTGGAGGCGCAGGCGCTGCTGGTGCGCGGCGTCTTCCGCTCCCAGGCGGTCGGCGGCGCCCACGACGTGGGCCGGGTCGACATGAAGTCCGTGCGGCGCCGCGCCGAAGCCTCCCGCCGAGCCGCCCTCACCGGCGAACTCGACGTGCTCATCGGCTACGACCTGCGGTTCTGGCGGGAACTCTGCGACATCCTCGGCAACGCGTACGTCACGGACTTCCTGGAGCGCATACGGGTGCACTGCTGGGTGTACTGCGTGCCGCCGCTACGGGCGCTCGGCCGGCTGGACGGCCTGCTGTGGGCCGGCCACCTCGACCTCTTCGAGGCCGTCGAACGCGGCGACTGCGCCGGGGCGCTGCGCGTCATCGACGGCCACCACGAGCACGCGCTCGACCTCGCCCGCCGCCTGGCGCCCTCGGACGGGTCCTGACCCCGACGGCGTCAGGACCAGGGCATACCGGTCAGCCGCTCGTACGCCTCGACGTACTTCTCGCGCGTCTGCTCCACGGTCTTCGCCGGCAGCGGAGGCGGCGGCAGCTCGCCGCCGCGGTCCCAGCCGGACTCCGGACCGCCCAGCCAGTCCCGTACGAACTGCTTGTCGAAGGACTGCTGCGCACGGCCCGGCTCCCACAGGTCGGCCGGCCAGAAGCGGGACGAGTCCGGGGTCAACACCTCGTCGGCGAGGACGAGTTCGTTCGGGTCCTCGTCGGGGCGGTCCGCGTCGGGGAAGCCGAACTCGAACTTCGTGTCGGCCAGGATGATGCCGCGTTCGCGCGCGATGTCCCGCGCCCGGCCGTAGACGGCGAGCGTCGTCTGGCGCAGCCGGGCCGCCGTCTCTGCGCCCACCCGCCGGGCGACCTCCTCGTAGGGCACGTTCTCGTCGTGCTCGCCGACGTCCGCCTTGGTGGCCGGGGTGAAGATCGGGGCGGGCAGCTCCGAACCGTCCTCGAGGCCCTCGGGCAGCGCCAGTCCGCACACCGTGCGCGACTCCCGGTACTCCACCAGGCCGGAACCCGTCAGATAGCCCCGGGCGACGCACTCCACCGGCACCATGCGCAGCGGCCGGCAGACCATGACCCGGCCCGCCCAGTCGGCGGGCGCGCCCTCGGGGACCTCGGTGGACAGCACGTGGTTGCCGACGAGGTCGGCGAGCTGGTCGAACCACCACATCGACAGCTGGGTGAGGATGCGGCCCTTGTCCGGGATCTCCGTCGGCAGCACCCAGTCGTACGCGGAGACGCGGTCACTGGCCACCATCACCAGCCGGTCGGCCCGGTCCCGGTAGAGGTCGCGGACCTTTCCCGTGTGCACGTGCACCAGGCCGGGCACCTGCACGGGCTCGGGCTTCTCGACGAATCCGGACACCAGTCCTCCACGGATGTTCTGCCAAAGGCGTACCGCCGATTCTCTCCCACCGTGCGGGCCGCCGCTCGACGGGGGTGCCCGGCCGCGGGACGGCGACCCGGGCCGCGGGACGGCGCCCGGGCCACGTGTCGGGGCACCCGGCCGGGTCGCCGTCCCGCCCGGGGTGTCAGTCCCGTTTGCAGATGCGGTCCAGCAGGTTCGCGGTGGCCCGCTGGACCCGGGCGTCGGTGTGGCCCGGCCGGTCCAGCGCGGGCGACCAGGCGAACGTGCCGGAACTGAACACCAGCGCGCCGCTGGGCGCCCGGTACAGCGACGTCTCCTGGTGGCGCCGCGCCCCCGCGCGGTCCCGGTACGGGGAGTGCGCCAGCAGGATGCGCTCGCTGTGCTCCGGCAGCGCGGTACGCGGGTGGTAGCGGTCCGCCTCGCCCGCCACCAGGCCGGGCAGTTCGTCGTTCTCCGCGGCGCCCGTCGCCTCCCACAGCCAGTGCGAGGCGTTGCGCACCACCAGCGGGTGCGGCTCCGGCACCTGCCCGGCGTACTGGACGCCCAGCAGCTGCTGCTCCGGCTGCCCCTGGTCGCGCCAGAGCTGCGAGCGGCCGGGGCCGCGCCGCTTCCGGCAGCTCAGCAGCCGGTCCTGGTCGCCGGACGGCAGCGCGTGCAGCTCCACCTGCCAGTACATGGTGTTCGCGGACAGGAAGACCAGCGCCGTGCCGCCGTCCCTGGCCGCCTCGACCGTGCGGCGCATCGGCAGCGACCAGTACTCGTCGTGCCCGGCGAAGACCAGCCCCCGGTAGCGGCCGGTGTCGACGCGACCGGCGTGCAGGTCGCGGGCGTCCGCGTAGCCGAGGTCGTAGCCGTAGCGCTCCGCCCATCGGATGAAGTCGTAGGAGTGGCCGACGTGCAGCGGCAGCCCGGCACCGGCGTACGGCCGGTCGAAGGAGATCGTGACGGCCGCCTCCTCCTCGCCGAGCAGCCGGCCCTCCTCGTCCCAGGCGTGGTAGAGGCTGGCCCCGGTGGAACCGTCCTCGGGGAAGAGGTTGTACGCCTGCCAGGTGATGTCCGGCAGTACCAGCAGCAGATCGGCGGGGCGGCTGCTGCGGACCGTGAACGGCACGTGCGAGCGGTGGCCGTCGGCGGTCGTCAGCACCGCCACGTAGGCGCCGGCACTCCAGTAGTCGGGGACCGGCAGCCGCCACGACAGCCACCAGTGGTGGCAGGAGACCGTACGGTCGGCGGCCAGCGGCTCGGGCTGCACGATGCCCGACAGCCGCGGGCTCGTGGTGATCTTCGTGGCGCCGTCGCCGCCGTAGTGCCCGATCCGGTACACGTCCACGCCGAACGGCTGCGGCGGGTTGACCGTCACCCGGAAGTCGACGGACTCGCCCGGCGCGACCGAACCCGTCGACACGAACCCCTTGATCTGGCAGCGCACGTCGTCCGCCGTGCGGGTGGCGCCGCCGGCACGCTGCGCCGGAAGCAGACGGCCGTCCGCCGCCAGCCCGGCCTGGTCCGCCTCGTCCACGTACCACGGCACGACCCGGCCGCTGTCGAAGTAGTGCTCGCTGCCGCGCAGCCACGGCAGCGGACCCTGCCCGAAGGGATCGGACACCGCGTGTGCGAGCGCGCCGGACTCCCAGCGCCGGATATGGCCAGTCCCCACCTCGATCGACCCCTCCCGCTGCCCGTTGTGCCCGGATGCGGACCCTGTGTGCTGCAAGCACATCACATGCTGCAGCCTTGCGGTCACCTTTCGTCGCGAATATCGGTCGAACGGTGACCGGGTCCGTCACACCAGCCGCACCGGTTTGTCCGCGCGGATGCCCGCGTTCGACAGCCAGCCGCGCAACGGCCCGCCGTCGCCGTCGTCGACCAGCGCGGTGACGCACTCCCGCAGCTCCGCCCGGTCGGCCCGGTCCACCCCGAGCACCGGGCCGTCCAGCCAGTCCAGGCCCGGGCGGGCACTGCCGGCGTCCACCGCCGCGCAGCACACCGCCGCCAGCACGTACTCGGCCAGCAGCTCGCGGCCGGTACGCGGCGGCGCCGGCGGCAGCCCCATCGGCGCCGGCTCCACGCCGCGCCCGGCCGGCGGGGCCTGCCGCGCCTCCTCCTCGCGGGCGGCCCGGCCGCTGATCCGCGCGGCCACCGTCCAGCGCTCCTCCTCGTCCGCCAGCCGGTCCAGCACCCGGCACAGGGTCGGCCGGGGCAGCTCCCCGTAGCCGCCCCCGGCGCGCGGCGCTCCGGCGGGCCCGGCGCGGCATCCGAGAACCGCCGGCTCGGCCGGCTCGGGCGCCGCCACCGCGCCACCGGGCCCCGACCACCGCCCGGTGTCCAGCGCGGCGAACAACCGGGCCGCCTCCGCCCGCCACGTCCGGTCGACGACCTCCTCCGGATAGCCGGCCCACGTCACCGGCCGCCACTCGGCGCCCGACCCGGCCGGCTCGCCGTGGAACAGCCGGGCCGCCAGCAGCGACACCCGGCGGTCTATCTCCCCGGGCGATTCCAGCAGATCGCAGGCCGGGCGCTCGCCGAGCCGGGACGTGAAGCCCTCCGCGAGCCGGTCCCGCCGCGACAACTCCGTCAGCGCGGACACCACCCCGACCCCGAGCTGGGCCGGCCACCGCCCGGCCCGCCACGCCGGTACGGCGACCCGGGTCAGCAGCCGGTCCCATCCGGCGTACGCCAGGCCGACCTGCTCCTGGGCCATCAACCGCAGCCCGTGGTCCACACGCTGCGCCCGGGCCGAGGACGCGGCGGCCACCAGGCGCTCCATCTCGGCGGCGTGCGGCCCGATCGGACGCAGCAGCAGCCGCGCCAACCGGCCCGTCACCGGCTGCGCCGAGGCCGCGTCCAGCACGCGCACCAGCCGCCGGGCCGCCGCCACGTCCGGATGCGTCGACGGTCCCGTCCCGGCGACCACCGGCGCGAGCAGCGCCCGCAGCTCCGAGACCCGCAGCCACCACAGGAACGGCGAACCGATGACCAGCGTCGGCGTCGGCGCGCCCGTGTCCTCCAGCCAGCTGTCGCAGTCGGGGGTCAGTGCGACGGCCGACGGTGGCGGCACGTCCAGCCGGTCCGCGAGGTCGGCGACCATCCGGTACAGGTCCGGCGCGCACCGCTCGGGCAGCGTCGTCGTCGGTTGCATGGGCGGCTTGGCCCGCGCGACGCGCACCACCAGCAGCGTCGTGACCACGAGCACGACCACCGCCACGACCGTGAGCACCTGCCGGAGGCCGTCCCAGCCGGTGCCCAGATGGCCGCTCGTGCGACCGGCCAGCAGTACCACGGCGACGGCCGCCGGCAGCAGCGCCGCCGCGAACACCGCCCCGCGGATCCGCAGGACGGCCTGCGCGTGATCGCGCGCCGAACGGCTGTGACCTGCCAGAGCCGCCATCGATCCGCTCACCCCCTGCCGTGTGGGACGCCTGGGCTGTCCACCCACTGTCGCATCGGGGTCCGACACCGCAATGCGTGGTGGGCCAGTCGATCGACGACGTCCGTGAGGCCGATGCGCGGAACCATAGTTCGACGACCCCGGCCGGGGCAGGCGCTCTGGGGAACGGTCACTCGATGGAATGGCTTTGGGCAGAGGTGTTGCGTAAACGCGACTGCCGGAGGTGCCCGGCTATCCGCCGTAAGAGCTGTAAGAACCGTAAGGCCCGTATCGGACATATGTCCGATACGGGCCCGGTGTCGGCGGCGCCCGGGCCGAGTGGGGCGGGCGGGGTGGTGTTCGTCAGGCGCCGGCGGACTCGACGGCCGCGCGGAGGGCGATGTCCGAGCGGTGGTGCGAACCGGGCAGGGAGATCCGGCCCACGGCCCGGTAGGCGCGCTCCCGCGCCTGCGCCAGGTCCGTACCGGTCGCCGTCACCGACAGCACCCGGCCGCCCGCGCTCACCACCCGGCCGTCGTCGTCCGCACGGGTGCCCGCGTGCAGCACGTAGGTCTCCGGGCCGTCCTGCGCGGCGACGTCCGCCAGGCCCTCGATGACGTCCCCGGTGCGCGGGGAGGCGGGGTAGTTCGCCGCTGCCACCACCACCGTCACCGCCGCGCCCTCGTCCCAGCGCAGCGGCGGGAACGCGGCCAGCCGGCCGGTGGCCGCCGCATGCAGCAGACCCGCCAGCGGCGTCCGCAGCCTGGCCAGCACGACCTGCGTCTCCGGATCGCCGAAGCGCGCGTTGAACTCGATCACCCGCACTCCGCGCGAGGTGATCGCCAGGCCCGCGTACAGCAGACCGGAGAACGGCGTGCCGCGCCGCCGCAGCTCGTCCACGGTCGGCTGGAGCACGCTCGCCAGCACCTCGTCGACCAGCTTCGGGTCCGCCCACGGCAGCGGCGAGTAGGCGCCCATGCCGCCGGTGTTCGGACCCTCGTCGTTGTCGTGCGCCCGCTTGAAGTCCTGCGCGGGCTGCAACGGCACGACCGTCTCGCCGTCGGTGACCGCGAACAGCGACACCTCGGGGCCGTCCAGGAACTCCTCGATCACCACTCGGCCGCAGGCCAGCGCGTGCGCCTTCGCCGCCGCGACGTCCTCGGTCACCACCACGCCCTTGCCGGCGGCCAGACCGTCGTCCTTCACCACGTAGGGCGGGCCGAACGCGTCCAGCGCGGTGTCGACCTCCTCGGGCGTGGTGCACACGTACGCCCGCGCCGTCGGCACCCCGGCGGCGGCCATCACGTCCTTCGCGAAGGCCTTCGAGCCCTCCAACTCGGCCGCGCGCGCGGACGGGCCGAACACCGGCACGCCGCGCTCCCGCACGGCGTCCGCCACCCCGGCCACCAGCGGGGCCTCCGGGCCGACGACCACCAGGTCGTCCGCGCCCAGGCCCAGCCCGAGCGCCAGTTCGGCGACGGCCGCGCCGTCCTGCGCGTCGACGCCGTGCAGGGTCGCCACCTCGGCGATCCCGGCGTTGCCGGGAGCGCAGTGCAGCGCGGAGACGTCGGGATCGAGGGACAGAGAGCGGCACAGGGCGTGTTCGCGGGCGCCGCCGCCGATGACGAGGACCTTCACGCCGTGCAGCCTAGAGGAACCTCCACCGCCCTCACGCGGCCGCCTCGGCGGAACGTCCGACCCGGCCCTCCGGCAGCCCCCCCCCGTGGGGCGGCCCGCGCGGGGTTCTCAGCCCGGCGGTCCGGCCGGTAGCGCGCCCCACAGGGCGGTCAGCGTGTCGAGCGCGGCGCGCAGGCTGAGCGGCCGACCGGCCCCCTCGACCCGGCCCGCGCCGGCCCAGCCGGGCCCGGCGAGCAGCAGTGCCGGGTGCTGCCGTGCGCCCCGCACCCCCCACGCCGTCGCCTGGACCCGCCGCGCCAGGCGCCGGTCCGCCGTCACCCGCGACTGCGACCACAGCACCACGGCGGCCGGTCCGATCCGCCGCACCGCCTCGTCCAGCGCGTCCGGCGGGACGGCCGCGCCGAACATCCGCACCGGCAGACCCCGTTCCGTCAGACCGGCGGCCAGCGCCTCCAGCGGCAGCGAGTGCGTCTCGTCCGGCGCGCAGGCCAGCAGCACCGGCTGACGCACCTCGCCGACGGGCGCACCTGCGGTCATCCGGCGCAGCAGCGTGGAGATGTGCCACGACATCAGGTGCTCGACCTCCACGTAGCGCTCACCGGAGGTCGCCCACTTGCGGCCCACCGCCCGTAGCGCCGGCATGATCACCTCGTCCCAGGCGGTGAGCAGCCCGTGCTCCTCCACCGCCGCATGCAGCAGGGCGTCCAGGGCCGGCGCGTCGAGCCGGACGGCGGCGTTCGCCAGACCGCGGCACTCCGGCCGGACCGAGCCCAGCGGCAGTGCGCCTCGACCGCCGGGCGTGCCGTGGCCGTGCGGCGGGTCGGGGCGTCCGCGCGTTCCGCGCGTGGGCGCCGCCGGCCGCTCGGGGCGGCGGGGGCGCGGTTCCGAGGCGGCGGCCGGCGGGAGCTCGCGACGGACCTCGGCCGGGTCGTGGGCGGCGTCCTCCGCCTGCGGTGCGCGCGCCCGTCGCGCGGCCTCGCCCGGGGGCACGCCGAGCGAGGTGAGCCGGCACATCCGCTCCAGCATCGCGACGTCCGCCGGGGACCAGCGGCGGTGGCGGCCGTCGCCGCGCTCCGCCGGGCCGATGCCGTAGCGGCGGTCCCACGAGCGCAGCGTCGTCGGCGCGACGCCGAGTTTGCGGGCCACCGCACCGGTGGTGAGGCCGGGCCCGGCCGCCGGGCCCTCCTCGTGTACGTCGTCGTGCGCTTCGTCCGACATGTCCACCAGGCTACTCCTAAGACGATGCAAAAACGATGCAAGTTGTCGCTCCTGCGCCGTCGGCGAACTCTGGGCGGTGACGGACGGAGACAGCCGTCCGCAGCGGCGGCCGGGCCTCACGGCCCACCGGACACCGGACCGCCGCGGAGGTCCGTCAGCCGGGCTCGGGCCCGGCGGAAGGAGTGGCCGCCATGACCGCCACCGCCACCGCGCCACCGACCGCGCGGCACACACCCACCACCGCACTCGACCCCCGGAGCCGCCCCGCTCCGCCCCGGCGCGGACCGGAGGACGTCGAACTCGCCGCGGCGTTCGCAGCCGGCGACGAGAGCGCGCTGGCGACGCTCTACCACCGCTGGGGCGGCCTCGTCCTCGGCCTGGCCACCCGCACTCTCGGCGACTCCCGCGAGGCCGAGGACGTCACCCAGCAGGTCTTCCTCGCCGCCTGGCGCGGCCGCACCGGATACCGGCCGGAACGCGGCGCGCTCGGCGGCTGGCTGGTCGGCATCGCCCGCCGGAAGATCGCCGACACGCTCTCCGCCCGCACCCGGAGAACCGACCTCGTCGCGACGCTCTGCGCCCGCGCCCCACGCCCCGACACCCCCTCGCCGGCCGACGTCGTCATCGACCGGGTACTGGTGGCCGACGAACTCGCGAGGCTCCCCGCAGCCCAACGCCGAGTCCTCCACCTCGCGTTCTACGAGGATCTGACCCACACCCAGATCGCCGAACGCACCGGACTCCCGCTCGGCACCGTCAAGAGCCAGGTGCGGCGCGGGCTGCAACGCCTGCGGCGCGTGCTGGAGGAGTCCACCCGACACCCCGCCGACGCGCCGGTCTGACCCCCGGTCACACCCCGACCGCACGGCCGAGAAGCCTGCGACGAAGCCGGCGAACAGGCCTGCGAGAAAGCCCGCGAGAAGCCTGCGAGAAAGCCCGCGAGAAAGCCCGCGAAGGAGCCTGCCATGAGACTCAGCGACGAACTCCCCCAGGACCACCGCCTCGCCACCGTCTACCGCTACGGCGCCGCCACCGGCGGAGTGCTGCTGCTCGCCTTCGGCACCCTCGGCTTCCTCGACCGGCTGGCGTTCTTCGACACCACCGGGCGGCAGGTCGCCGGACTCTCCAGCAACGGCCTGCTCAGCCTGGTGTCGGTCCTGGTCGGCCTCGCCCTCGTGGCGGGCGCGGTGATCGGCGGCAACCTCGCCTCCACCCTCAACATGATCGTCGGCGGGCTCTTCGTCCTCAGCGGCTTCGCCGGGCTCGCAGTGCTCGACAGCGGCGCCAACCTGCTGGCCTTCCGCATGCCCAACGTCATCTTCGCCTTTGCCATGGGGCTGCTGATCCTCACGTTCGGCATGTACGGCCGGGTCAGCGGAGGACTGCCCCACGACAACCCCTACTGGCGCGCCCGCCACCC
>NZ_VJYK02000115.1 GCF_007097205.2 Streptomyces alkaliterrae | reverse complement strand
CCTCCCGGCTCCCCCGAAGCCGCCTATCTGGACCGGCGCAGCCTGCGCCGGGGCAGCGCGGGCTGGCTGCTGCTCACCGGCCTCGGCGTGGCGTACGTCGTCTCCGGCGACTTCGCCGGCTGGAACTTCGGCCTGGCCGAGGGCGGTTTCGGCGGACTGGCCATCGCCATGGTGCTGATGGGCGTGATGTACACCTGCCTGGTCTTCTCCCAGGCCGAGATGGCAGCCATCCTGCCCACCGCCGGCGGCGGCTACGGCTTCGCCCGGCGTGCGCTCGGCACCTGGGGCGGCTTCCTCACCGGGACGGCGATCCTGATCGAGTACGTCCTGGCACCGGCGGCGATCTCCATCTTCATCGGCGACTACGTCGAATCCCTCAACCTCTTCGGCCTCACCTCCGGCTGGCCGGTCTACCTCGCCTGCTTCGTGATCTTCATCGGCATCCACCTGTGGGGGGTGGGCGAAGCCCTCCGGTTCAGCTTTGTCGTCACCGGTATCGCGGTCGCCGCGCTGGTGATCTTCGCGCTGGGCGCGGTCACCGAGTTCGACGGCAGCCGACTCAACGACATCCCCGTCGACGGCAACGCCTTCGGCGCCAACTCCTGGCTGCCCTACGGGCTGATCGGGATCTGGGCCGCCTTCCCCTTCGGCATGTGGTTCTTCCTCGGCGTCGAGGGCGTACCGCTGGCGGCCGAGGAGACCAGGAACCCGGCCCGCACGCTCCCCCGCGCCATGGCCGCCGCCATCGGCGTCCTCCTCGTCCTCGCCGTCGTCACCTTCCTCGTCGCCGTCGGGGCGCGCGGCTCCGCCGGGCTCCAAGACGCCGGCAACCCCCTGGTCACCGCACTCCAGGGGGACGGCGAACCGACCGCGCTCAGCCGCTTTGTCAACTACGCCGGGCTGGCCGGCCTCGTCGCCTCCTTCTTCTCCCTCATCTACGCCGGCTCCCGGCAGCTCTTCGCGCTCTCCCGGGCCGGCTACGTCCCCCGCTTCCTCTCTCTCACCAGCCGTCGCAAGGCGCCCTACCTGGGTCTGCTGGTGCCCGGCGCGCTCGGCTTCGCGCTGGCCGCCGGCACCGGCGACGGGGCGCGGATGCTCAACATGGCCGTCTTCGGCGCCACCATCTCGTACGCCATGATGGCGCTCTCCCACATCGTCCTGCGCCGTCGCGAACCGCACCTGGACCGGCCCTACCGCACCCCGGGCGGCATCCTCACCTCGTCGGTCGCGCTCGTCCTGGCCTGCGCCGCGCTGGTGGCGACCTTCCTGGTGGACAAGCAGGCCGCGTTCATCGCGCTCGGCGTCTACGCCGCCGCCGTCGCCTACTTCGCCTTCTACAGCCGGCACCGCCTCGTCGCGGCCGCCCCCGAGGAGGAGGCCGCCGCCCTGGCCGCCGCCGAAGCCGAACTCACCCGCAACTGACCACCGGTGGGGGTCTCCTCGGCCGAGCGCGGGAGGCTCCCACCGACAGACCGCTCATGGAGGAAACCCGTGGCCCAGCCCCTCGTCGGCATCAGCACCTATCTGGAGGACTCCGTACGGTGGGGCGTGTGGGACCTGCCCGCCGCCGTCCTCCCCGCCGGATACCACCGGATGGTCCAGCACGCCGGCGGCATCGCCGCGCTCCTCCCGCCCGACGAACCGGCCGCCGCGGCTCGCGCGGTGGCCCGGCTGGACGCCCTTGTCGTCGCGGGAGGCCCGGACGTGGGCCCGGACCGCTACGGCGCCGACCGCCACCCCCGCACCGGACCCACGCACGCCGCCAGGGACTCCTGGGAACTCGCCCTGATCGAGGCCGCGTTGACCAGCGGGACCCCGTTGCTGGGCGTCTGCCGCGGCATGCAGCTGCTCAACGTGGCACTCGGCGGCACCCTCGTCCAGCACCTGCCCGACGAGGTCGGCCACGGTGGGCACTCCGGTCCGCCCGGTGTCTTCGCCCAGCACCTGGTCAAACCCGTCCCCGGTACCCGCCTGGCCGACGCGCTGCCCGAGGCGGTGTCCGTGCCCACCTACCACCACCAGGCCGTGCAGCGTCTCGGCCGTGACCTGGTGCCCTCCGCGCACGCCGAGGACGGCACCGTCGAAGCCCTCGAACTTCCTGCGGAAGCACACCCCTTCGCACTGGCCGTCCAGTGGCACCCGGAGGCCGGCGCCGACCTCCGCCTCCTCTCCGCCCTGCTCGCCGCGAGCCGATGACAGCGCGACGGTCGGCCGCCGGCGCTCCGGACCTCCACCGACTGCTTGCATTTTGCTTGCACGGGATTACGATGGTCGCATGGCCACGATTCACATCCGCGAGGTCCGCGAGGACACCCTCGCCACGCTCAAGACTCGTGCCGCCCGCGCCGGCAAGTCCCTTCAGGCGTACGTACTGGACATACTGGAGACCGAGGCCCGCACGCTGACTCTGGACGAGGCGCTGGCTGCGTCCCGTGACATCGCCGCCGGCAGCGGCGTCACCGCCGACGACATCCTGGACACCATCCAGGCCGCCCGGGAGGCCCGTGCCGCGTGATCGTCCTGGACACCTCCGCGCTCGTCGAGCTCCTGGTCGGCGACGACGCGCTGGGCGAGGCGGTCCGCGCGGCCGTCACGGGGCAACGCCTGGCCGCCCCGCACGCTGTCGACCTGGAGTGCGCTGCCACCTTGCGCGGCCTGGTGCGTGGCAACAAGCTCGCCCCGGACAAGGCCGAGCAGGCCCTCGTGCTGCTGGCTCGGATGCCACTGCAGCGCTACGATCACGTCCGGCTACTGCCGCGAATCTGGGAGCTGCGGCACAACATGTGGCCCTACGACGCCGCCTACGCCGCCCTCGCCGAAGCCCTGCGCGCCGATCTCATCACCCTGGACAAGAGGATCGCCGCCGCTCCCGGGCTGCGCTGCACCGTGCGCGATCTCCGATCCTGAGCGGACTACGGGTGCGCGAACCGCTCCACGCAGGTCGCGTGTGCACATGCGGGGCAGCCGGAAGTCCTCGTCGCGGAGCTACGAGGACTTCCGGGCGACGCCTCGGGAAGCCCATGCGTGAGCGTGCCCGCCCGCTCAGAAGACGGCTTCGGTCTCGTCCATGCGGTCCTGCGGGACGGTCTTCAGCTCGCGGGTGGCGTCGGCGAGCGGGGTCATCACGATGTCCGTGCCGCGCAGTGCGGTCATCATGCCGAAGTCGCCGCGGTGGGCGGCCTCCACGGCGTGCCAGCCGAAACGCGTGGCCAGGACGCGGTCGTAGGCGGTGGGGGTGCCGCCGCGCTGGACGTGGCCGAGGATGACCGGGCGGGCCTCCTTGCCGAGGCGGCGTTCCATCTCGGTGGCGAGGCGGTTGCCGATGCCGACGAAGCGCTCGTGGCCGTACTGGTCGATCTCGCCCTTGGCGTACTCCATGGAGCCCTCGGCGGGGCGGGCGCCCTCGGCGACGCAGATGACGGCGAACTTCTTGCCGCGCGAGAAGCGCTCCTCGACCATCTTGCAGAGGTCGTCGATCTCGAACGGACGCTCGGGCAGGCAGATGCCGTGGGCTCCGCCGGCCATGCCGGCCTCGAGGGCGATCCAGCCGGCGTGCCGGCCCATGACCTCGACGACCATCACCCGTTGGTGGGACTCGGCGGTGGTCTTGAGCCGGTCCATGGCCTCGGTGGCGACGCCGACGGCGGTGTCGAAGCCGAAGGTGCGGTCGGTGGCCGAGATGTCGTTGTCGATGGTCTTGGGCACGCCCACGACGGGCAGGCCGGCCTCGGAGAGCATGGTGGCGGCGGTCAGCGTGCCTTCGCCGCCGATGGGGATCAGCGCGTCGATGCCGAGGCGGCCCATCAGCTCCTCGCTGTTGTCGCAGGCCTCGCGCAGCCGGTCCCGTTCCAGCCGGGCGGAGCCGAGGATGGTGCCGCCGCGGGCGAGGATGCCGCTGACGGAGTTGAGGTCGAGTTCGCGGTGGCGGCCCTCCAGCAGGCCCTTGAAGCCGTCCTCGAACCCGATGACCTCATCGTCTCGGTCCACGACGGCACGGTGTACGACCGACCGGATCACGGCGTTCAGACCGGGGCAGTCGCCGCCGGCGGTGAGGACTCCGATACGCATGCTGATCGTTACTCCTGATCGGGGGACGGGCCGATTGCCGGGGGATTGTTTCATGTCCTGAACCCAAGGGGTTGCCTTGTCCACATGCTGCCGCCCGCCGCGCGGCATATCCAGTCCCATGGGTATTGTCAAGATTGATTTGGTGTGAAGATCGGAAGTTTTCGGACGGGTGGCCGGGAGCGCGGCGCCCCTCCCAGGGAACGAGGAGCGAGCACGCGTGACGCGGAGCGTGTACATATCCAGCGTGGGCCGGGGTGACGGCCGGCAGGTCGTGGAGCTCGGGGTCATGGAGCTGCTGACCCGGTTGGTGGACCGGGTCGGGGTGTTCCGGCCGCTGTGGCATCCGGGCGCCGACCCGATGCTGGACCTGCTGCGCAGCCGCTACCGGCTGAGCCAGTCGGTGGACGACATGACCGGGCTGCCGTACGAGGAGGCCGCCGCGCTGCAGGCCCGCGCCGGTGCCGACGAGCTGGTGGCGCATCTGGTCGACCGCTTCCACGCCGTGGCGGCCGACTACGAGGCGGTCATGGTGCTGGGCACCGACTACGTGGACACCAACCTGCCCGGCGAGCTGACCGTGAACGCCCGGCTGGCCAACGAGATGGGCGCCGTGGTGCTGCCCGTCGTCGGTGGTTTCGGCCAGGAGGCGGAGTCGGTGGTCAACGAGGTGCGCAACGCGCACACCGCGTTCACCTCGCTGGGCTGCGAGGTGATCGCCACGATCGCCAACCGGGTGGACGACAAGCACGCGGCGCGGGCGGCCAAGGAGTTGGGCGCCCACCTGCCGGAGCCGGTGTACGTGCTGCCGGAGGACCCGGCGCTCTCGGCGCCGACCGTGCAGCAGGTGGTGGACGAGCTGGGCGCCGAGGTGCTGCTGGGTGATCCGGCGGGGCTGGCGCGGGACTGCCGCAACTTTGTGTTCGGCGGCGCGATGCTGCCGACGTTCCTGCCCGCGCTGACCGAGGGCTGCCTGGTGCTGACGCCGGGCGACCGGGCGGACCTGATCGTGGGGGCGCTGGCGGCTCACTCGGCGGGCGCGCCGCCGATCGCCGGTGTGCTGCTCACTCTGGACCAGCGGCCCGGCGAGGAGACGATGAACCTCGCGGCGCGGCTGGCGCCCGGCACCCCGGTCCTGGCGGTACCGGGCAGCTCCTTCCCGACCGCCGGCCAACTCCACGCTTTGCGTGGAAAGTTGAACGCGACGAACCCGCGCAAGGCGGAGATCGCGCTGGGCCTGTTCGAGACGCACGTGGACACCGGGCAGCTCACCGAGCGCATCTCGGTGGTGCGCAGCGACCGGGTCACGCCGATGATGTTCGAGCACGAGCTTGTGGAGCGCGCCCGGGGGAACCGGCGGCACGTGGTACTGCCCGAGGGCACCGAGGAACGGGTGCTGCGCGCCGCCGAGGTGCTGCTGCGACGGAACGTCTGCGATCTCACCCTGCTCGGCGAGGAGACCGCCGTCCGCAAGCGGGCCGCGGACCTCGGCGTGGACCTCAACCTGCTGGGCCCCGACGACAGCGGCTGGTCGGCGCACGGCACGACGGCCACGGCCCGGATCGTCGACCCGGCGACATCCCCGCTGCGGGAACGGTTCGCCGAGGTGTACTCGCGGCTGCGGGCCCACAAGGGCGTCAGCCACGAGCTGGCCTACGACGCGGTCGTGGACGTCTCGTACTTCGGCACCCTGATGGTGCAGGAGGGGCTGGCCGACGGCATGGTGTCCGGCGCGGTGCACTCCACGGCCGCCACCATCCGCCCGGCGTTCGAGATCATCAAGACCCGCCCGGACGCGGCGATCGTCTCGTCGGTGTTCTTCATGTGCCTGGCCGACCGGGTGCTGGTGTACGGCGACTGCGCCGTGAACCCGGACCCGGACGCCGCCCAGCTCGCGGACATCGCGATCCAGTCGGCGACGACGGCGGCCAGGTTCGGGGTGGAGCCGCGCATCGCGATGCTGTCCTACTCCACCGGCACCTCCGGTTCGGGCACGGACGTCGACAAGGTCCGCGAGGCGACCGAGCTGGTGCGCAGCCGCCGCCCCGACCTGCTGGTGGAGGGCCCGATCCAGTACGACGCGGCGGTGGAGCCGTCGGTGGCGGCGACCAAGCTGCCGGGCTCGCCGGTGGCCGGCCAGGCGACCGTGCTGATCTTCCCGGACCTCAACACGGGCAACAACACCTACAAGGCGGTGCAGCGCTCGGCGGGTGCCGTCGCCGTCGGCCCGGTGCTCCAGGGCCTGCGCAAGCCGGTGAACGACCTCTCGCGGGGCGCGCTGGTGCAGGACATCGTGAACACCGTGGCGATCACCGCCATCCAGGCGCAGTCACAGGCCGGGCGCCCGGACGAGGACGCGGCAGCGTCCGCCGGCGCGGCCGTCCGTCAGGAGATCCGACAGGAGAAGGGCGGCCTGGCATGAGCGCCACCCGCGTACTCGTACTCAACTCCGGCAGCTCGTCGGTGAAGTACCAGCTGCTGGACATGGCCGACCGGTCGCGGCTGGCGGTCGGCCTGGTCGAGCGGATCGGCGAGGGCGCCTCGCGGCTGCTGCACACGCCGGCCGGCGGCGAGCGGCGGGAGCGCGTCGAACCGTATCCGGACCACGGGGCGGCGCTGAAGGCGGTCGCGGCGGAGCTGGCCGCCGACGGGCTCGGCCTGGACTCCCCCGATCTGGCGGCCGTCGGCCACCGGGTGGTGCACGGCGGCCGCGAGTTCACCCGTCCGACGGTCGTGGACGACCGGGTCCTCGCGGAGATCGAGCGCCTGGTGCCCGTCGCGCCGCTGCACAACCCGGCGAACCTCACCGGCATCCGCACCGCGCAGGCGCTCAACCCCGACCTGCCGCAGGTCGCGGTCTTCGACACGGCGTTCCACACCACGATGCCCGAGTACGCCGCCCGGTACGCGATCGACGTGGCGACGGCCGACGCGCACCGGGTGCGCCGCTACGGCTTCCACGGCACCTCGCACGCCTACGTCTCCCGGGCGACGGCCGAGCTGCTGGGCCGGCCGGTCGAGGACGTCAACGTGATCGTGCTGCACCTGGGCAACGGCGCCTCGGCGTCGGCGGTGCGCGGCGGCCGTTGCGTGGAGACCTCGATGGGTCTCACTCCGTTGGAGGGCCTGGTGATGGGCACCCGGTCGGGTGACGTGGACCCGGCCGTGGTGTTCCACCTGAACCGGGTGGCGGGGATGTCCACGGACGAGGTGGACGAGCTGCTGAACAAGCGCAGCGGTCTGGTCGGGCTGTGCGGGGACAACGACATGAGGGAGATCGTGCGGCGCCGGGAGGAGGGCGACGAGCGGGCGGCGCTGGCGTTCGACGTGTACGTCCACCGGCTGCGGAAGTACGTCGGCGCCTACACGGCGGTGCTCGGCCGGGTCGACGCGCTGGCCTTCACCGCCGGCGTCGGGGAGAACTCGGCCCCGGTCCGGGAGGCGACGGTGGCCGGTCTGGAGGGGCTGGGACTGGCGGTCGACACGGAGCTGAACAACCGGCGTACGGACACGGCCCGGGTCATCTCGCCGCAGTACGCTTCCGTCGCCGTGGCCGTGGTACCCACCGATGAGGAGCTGGAGATCGCCACCCAGGCGTACGCACTGGTCAGCTCATGATCGGTGAGCCAGATCACCCCCAGTACGTTTCGCGTCTAAACAAAACGATAGGATCGCCTCCATGCGCCGTTCCAAAATCGTCTGCACCCTGGGTCCCGCCGTCGACTCCTACGACCAGCTGAAGACGCTGATCGAGGCCGGCATGAACGTGGCCCGCTTCAACATGAGCCACGGCACCCAGGCGGAGCACCAGGAGCGTTACGAGCGTCTCCGCAAGGCCTCCGAGGAGACCGGGCGTGCGGTCGGCGTCCTGGCCGACCTCCAGGGGCCGAAGATCCGCCTCGCCACCTTCGCCGAGGGGCCGGTCGAACTGGTCCGCGGTGAGGAGTTCACCATCACCACCGAGGACGTACCCGGTGACCGGACCATCTGCGGCACCACCTACAAGGGCCTGACCGGGGATGTCGCCAAGGGCGACCCGATCCTCATCAACGACGGCAACGTCGCCCTCCAGGTCGTGGACGTCACCGGGGCCGAGGTCCGCACGATCGTCATCGAGGGCGGTGTCATCTCCGACCACAAGGGCATCAACCTGCCCGGCGCGGCGGTCAACGTGCCCGCGCTGTCGGAGAAGGACGTCGACGACCTGAGGTTCGCGCTCCGCATGGGCTGCGACATGGTCGCGCTGTCCTTCGTGCGCGACGCCGCCGACGTGCGGGACGTGCACCGGGTGATGGACGAGGTCGGCCGCCGGGTGCCGGTCATCGCCAAGGTGGAGAAGCCGCAGGCGGTGGACAACATGGAGGAGGTCGTCCTCGCCTTCGACGCCGTCATGGTGGCGCGCGGCGACCTGGCCGTGGAGTACCCGCTGGAGCAGGTGCCGATGGTGCAGAAGCGGCTGATCAAGCTGTGCCGCCGCAACGCCAAGCCGGTGATCGTCGCGACCCAGATGATGGAGTCGATGATCACCAACTCCCGGCCCACCCGCGCCGAGGCCTCCGACGTCGCCAACGCGATCCTGGACGGCGCGGACGCGGTGATGCTCTCGGCCGAGTCCTCCGTCGGCCAGTACCCGATCGAGACGGTCAAGACGATGTCGAAGATCGTCCAGGCCGCCGAGAAGGAGCTGCTCTCCAAGGGCCTCCAGCCGCTGGTGCCCGGCAAGAAGCCGCGCACGCAGGGCGGTGCGGTCGCCCGCGCCGCATGCGAGATCGCGGACTTCCTCGACGCCAAGGCGCTGGTGGCCTTCACCAAGTCCGGTGACACCGCCCTGCGACTGGCGCGCTACCGCGCGGTGCAGCCGATCCTGGCGTTCACCGAGGACCCCAACACGCGCAACCAGCTCACGCTGGCCTGGGGCGTCGAGACGTTTGTCGTGCCGCACGCGGAGAACACCGACACGATGATCAAGCTGGTGGACGAGGAGCTGCTGAAGCTCCAGCGCTACCAGGAGGGCGACGTCATGATCATGACGGCCGGCACGCCGCCGGGCGTCGTGGGCACCACCAACATGGTGCGCATCCTCCACCTGGGCAAGGACAGCTGACACCGCCTCGCACACGGGCCCGTTCGTGTGTGCGGACCGCTCACTCCAGGGACAGGCGCAGCCCCGGCACGGTCAGGTTCCCGCCGAACTGGCCGGCCTGCCGCACCTCGGCGGAGGTGAAGAACGCCGCCGGCAGGTCCAGCGGCGGGGGCGACTTCGGGCTGAAGGTGATCGGGATCAGTCCGAACAGCCAGCCCTTCAGCTCCTCCGTGTACATCGTCACCGTGCCGCCCCGGAACGTGGACGTGCTGCCGGGCCGGCTGCGGATGTGCTGGACGCGGCCGGCGGAGGTGGGCGCGTACTGGTGCAGGTCCCGGATGTTCAGCTCCTCGGCGGTGAACTTCAGGACCCGCTTCTCCTGGCCGCCGTGGGTGCGTACCAGCACGATGCCGTGGTACTTGAGCCCGGACAGCCCGAGCCGACTGGTCTTCAGATGGAACGGCACGTCGGGCAACGCGGCGGGCGTGCGCTCGTAGGCGGCGTTGTCGTACGCCTCGGCGTCGAACTCGGGGCAGGGGAAGGGTTCCTTGCCGCCCGGCTCGCTACGCGCGTCCTCCTGCGCTTCGTCGTCCTGGTCCGGGCCGCCGTCCTCCGCGGTGTCGTCTTCGGTCGGATCGACCCTGGTCGGAGGCTTCTCGGGGCGGGCGGTGGGCGCCGGTTCGGCCACCCGGTCGGGAGCGCTCCGCTCGGGCGCCCCGCCGGGCATCGGTTCCTTCGGTGCCGGCGCCTCCTCCGTCGGGGTATTGGTCGGCGGCGGACTGGGTGTGGTGGGTGTGGCGCTCGGCTCGGGAGTGGGTGTGGAGTCCTTGTCGCCCAGTCCGAGCAGGTCGCGCAGGCGGCCGCCGACATCCAGCGGGTCGAGCGGGTTCCGAGTGTCCGTGGCTTCGGGTTCCGGGCGGGCCTCGCCGGTACCCGAGGGCCGGGGCGAGGCGGAGGGCCGGGGAGCGACCGACGGTCGAGGTGTCGCCGACGGCGTGGACGCGGCCGGCGGCGCGGCAGTCGGCGGCGCGGTGCTCCGCTCGGGGGCGGGCGTCGGGCCGGACTCCGGCCTCTCGTCCGGCTTCTCCTCCGCTTCGGAGTCCGCGCCCGCGCGGTCGGGCGCCGAGACGCACGGGCCGGCCTGGAAGGGGTTCTCCCGGCCGCCGGGTTGGGCGCCCGCGACGTTCGGCGAGAGTCCGATGCCCAGCAGCAGCGCGGAGGGCATGACGGCCATCGCGGCACGGCCTCCGGGCACCTGGAGTCTGGTCAGCAGGGGTTTCCGCGGGGCCGCGTGGCGAGGGCCCCGCCGCTCGCGGGCCTCACCTGCCACCGGTCCTCCCGTCCGTGGCGGTCGGCTCCTCGCCGGGCTCCTCGCCCTCCACCCAGGCGATGCCCATGCCGCCGCCGATCATGGCGAGCAGGAAGCCGAGCAGATAGCCGCCGAAGTTGGAGACGACCAGGGAGACGATGCCCAGCAGGATGGCGGCGACGCCGGCGAAGACCCGGGCGTACCGCTGGTACCAGAAGGTCAGTCCGAGGACCACCAGCAGGATGCCGATGATCAGCGAACCGGAACCGGTGGTGGTGGCCAGCCGGAAGGACAGGTCCTCGAAGCTGGGGTCGGCGTAGGGGATGTAGACGATCGGCACCCCGGCGAGCAGCGTCAGCAGTCCCGCCCAGAACGGGCGCTGCCAGCGCCAGTGCCGGAAGGAGACCCGCCAGCCGGCGAGCCGTTCGCGGACGGGCCCCGGGCCGGACGACGGCGCCGCCGACGCCGCCGATGACTTCGCACTCATGATCAACAGCTCCTCGGGCGCTGCGGTGGGAAGGGTGTGGCGTGCTGACGGGGACACGGGCCAGGCCGTCGTTCCTTCACCGTGCCTGGCCCGCGCCTCCCCCCTTCAGCCCGTCAGAAGCACTCCTTGGCGCCCTTCGCGACGTTCAGCTTCAGCCCGGTGAGCTTGAAGCTGCCCGCGTTGGTGGCCCAGGCGTTCTGCCTGACGTCGGTCAGCGTCGCCCTGTCGGCCTCCATGGCAAAGGAGCCGGCCGGGGTCCGGTCGCCCGGGCTGACGCCGGGGCCCTTCTTGCTGTCCCCCGCCGCGACACCGATGTTGATGTCGCGGAAGGTGGCGTCACCGGAGAGGGAGTCGGCGTCGATGTAGATGTTCGACGCCTCCACCTTCCGGTCGCCCTCGCCGGCGGTGAGCCGCAGCGTGACGCCGCCCATGATGGGCAGCACCACCGACTGACACAGCCCCGATATCTCGGCCCGTTTGAAGGCCGAGACGCCGACGGGCACGTCCTTGCCGCCGTGCTGTTTGTTGACGGTGCCGTACTGGACGAAGCCGGTTCCCTCCAGTTCGTCGACGGCGATCTTGAAGTTCTGTCCCGAGATGCTGAACGAAGCCGCCAGCGCCCCCTGTGCGAGGGCCACGCCGACGGCGGCCGTCGCGGCCACGCCGGGCACCATGACAACGGCGAACCGCCGCCATCTGGTCCGGCCACGAGCCACGGACTCCATGCCTTTCCTCCTTCACGGACGTACATCTCCCGGCCGGCCACCGGATGCGGGGTGTCCGGCTGGGATGGGAGAAGTGCCACGTCCTCGGGAGGAGGAGCGCCGCCCGTCGGCAGGGCCGATGAACGGCGGTCACCCCCCGAGCGACAACCACCGGAACGTGCGCGGGGCACGTCCCGTCACGAGGGACAGGCCCCGCCTCGGCGGGGACCCCCCTGTCCCGGCCCCGGTGAGACCGGGGCGCTCGGCGGGGTTCCGTCCCGCGGGGTGCGGCCGGCTGCCGCGCCTGGATGGGGATGGACCGAGCGTGGCCGATCGTCGTCTATTGACCCGGTGTCGCACAAGGGGCTCGTTACCCGCAGGTAACGGGATGGTGACGACGTTCGGGGTCCGAGCTGTCCGCGAGGTACGGAAAGTCGCCGTCGCACGGGACACGGAAACGGGACGAGTGCCGCGTTCCCCCGCGAAACCCCGGCCTCCACTTACCGTGAGTAACACAGACACCGATTGCCAAGTTTTGGCAAAGGAGCGCCGCTGTTGAGAACTTTGTCAACAGGTAGACAAGGGTCGGACACGCCTGAGGCGGCCACCCCGGGGGCGGCCGCCTCGACGAGAACCGGTCGGCGGGTCAGAAGAGCACTCGGGCCAGCGCGCCGCGCGCCGCGATCACCCGCGGGTCCTCGGGGCCGACGACCTCGAACAGCTCCAGCAACCGCACCCGCGCGGCGTCCCGCTCCTCCCCGGCCGTCCGGCGCACGGTGTCCACCAACCGCCCGAAAGCGTCCTCGACATGACCTCCGGCCAGATCAAGGTCGGCGACCCGGAGTTGGGCGTCCACGTCGCCGGGGCGGTCGGCGGCGTCCTTGCGGACCTGCGCGGCGTCCAACTCGTGTACGCGGCCGATCAGTTCGGCGCGAGCAAGACCGGCCTTGGCGGCGGCGTGACCCGGGTCGTCCTGGAGCGCGTTGCGATAGGCCTGGACGGCGCCGGAGACGTCACCGGACGCCAGCGCGTCCTCGGCGGCGGCGAGCACCGGGTCGCGCGGCGGCTCCGGCCGGGCCTCCTCCTCGGACGCGGCGGACGGGTCGACGGGTGCGCCGACGATACCGAAGCGCTCCTCGGCGGCCTGGATCAGCTGGTCGAGCACCTGCCGGATCTGCTGCTCGGGCGCGGCGCCCTGGAACAGCGGCAGCGCCTGACCGGCGATCACCGCGAACACCGCCGGGATGCCCTGCACCCCGAACTGCTGGAACAGCAGCTGGTTGCTGTCGACGTCCACCTTGGCCAGGACGAACCGGCCCGCGTACTCCTGGGCGAGGCGCTCCAGGATCGGGCTGAGCTGCTTGCACGGCTCACACCACTCGGCCCAGAAGTCGATGACCACCGGCACCTCGGCGGAGCGCTGGAGAACGTCGCGCTCGAAGCCCGCCTCGTCGACGTCGATCACCAGGCGGGCGGACGTCGCACCGCCCTGCTCCCCGGCGCCGGCCCGCTGGGCGCGCGCCTCCTCCGCCTTCTGTCGTGCCTCTCCCGCCGCCTTCACGGCAGCGAGGTCCACCACTCCGCTCATGGGCATGTTCCTTGGCTGCATGGGACCAGTCTCCCTGTTCCGCGGTGTGGAGTGGTAGCCGACCCGGCACAGCCGGTCCGCCGACCGGCGCCGGGCGCGGAACCGGCCGGCGTGCCGGCCGCGCGCGGCGTCACGGACGTCGTTCGCTCGGCGCCGGGTCCCCACCCGGCGCGTGTGGTTGTCGCGGAAAGGACGGCGGCCCGGGCCCAGGACGAGGGCACGGCAAGGCGCCGCTTTTCGCTACGGGTCGTAGCGTAACCCATGGCCGACGGCATCGGTATGGTCACCCCATGGCCCGACCTCGCAGCGCCGCCGCCGACCGCGCGATCCTGGACGCCACCAGGGCTGCGCTGGTGGAGCTGGGCTGGTCGAAGCTGACGATGGCGGACGTGGCCGCCCGGGCGGGCGTCGCCAAGACCACCCTCTACCGGCGCTGGCCGGGCAAGAGCGAGATGGTCGTGGACGCCGTCGCGGTGCTCTTCGACGAGCTGGAACTACCCGACCGGGGCAGCCTCCAGGCCGACATCGAGGGCGTGGTGCTGTCCTTCGCCGCGCTGGTCAGCCGGCCCGAGACGAAGACCTCCCTGATGGCCGTCGTGGCGGAGTCGACCCACCACCCCGCCCTGCGCGACCGGGTGCGCAGCGCCATCGTCGACCGGCAGAAGCACCTCGTACTGCAGGGCCGGGCCCGGGCGCAGGCGCGCGGCGAGCTCCCCGCCGACGAGGCCGACGCCGAGCGCACCCGCAGGACCGTCGACCTGATCTTCGACGTGGTCGCCGGCACGGTGGTGCACCGCTGCCTGGTCAGCGACGAACCGGTGGACGAGACCTGGGCGCGGACGTTCGCGCTGCTGCTGATGGGCGGCCTGGCGGCGGTCACCGACTGACCGCCGCCACCGCCTCGGAAGTACCGTCAGAACCCGGCGGGCTCGACGTACACGCCCCACTCGTCGCGCAGGACGCCGCAGATCTCGCCCAGCGTGGCCTCCGCGCGGACCGCCGCCAGCATCGGCTCGATCATGTTGGAGCCGTCCCGGGCCGCCGCCAGCATGGCCTCGAGCGAGCTCTTGACCTTCTCGTCGTCCCGGCGCGCCTTGCGGTCGGTCAGCAGCCTGACCTGCTCGCGCTCCACCTCGTGGCTGACCCGCAGGATCTCCAGGTCGCCGGTGACCGAGCCGGTGTGGCAGTTGACGCCGACAACGCGCTTGTCGCCCTTCTCCAGCGCGCGCTGGTACGTGAAGGCCGCCTCGGCGATCTCCCCGGTGAACCAGCCGTCCTCGATGCCGCGCAGGATGCCGGAGGTGATCGGGCCGATCGGGTGCTTGCCGTCCGGGTGGGCGCGGGTGCCGCGCTCCCTGATCTGCTCGAAGATCTTCTCGGCGTCCGCCTCGATGCGGTCGGTCAGCTGCTCGACGTACCAGGAACCGCCGAGCGGGTCGGCGACGTTGGTGACGCCCGTCTCCTCCATGAGCACCTGCTGGGTGCGCAGGGCGATCTCGGCGGCCTGCTGGGACGGCAGCGCCAGGGTCTCGTCGAGCGCGTTGGTGTGCAGCGAGTTGGTGCCGCCGAGGACGGCCGCCAGCGCCTCCACGGCCGTGCGCACGACGTTGTTGTACGGCTGCTGAGCGGTGAGCGAGACACCGGCGGTCTGCGTGTGGAAGCGCAGCCACTGCGCCTTCTCGCTGGTCGCGCCGTAGACGTCGCGCATCCAGCGGGCCCAGATCCGGCGCGCGGCGCGGAACTTGGCGATCTCCTCGAAGAAGTCGACGTGCGCGTCGAAGAAGAAGGACAGGCCCGGCGCGAACCGGTTGACGTCCAGACCCCGGCTCAGACCCAGCTCGACGTAGCCGAAGCCGTCGGCGAGGGTGTAGGCGAGCTCCTGCGCGGCCGTGGCTCCCGCCTCGCGGATGTGGTAGCCGGAGACCGAGAGCGGCTTGTACGCGGGGATGCCGGCCGCGCAGTGCTCCATGAGGTCGCCGATCAGGCGCAGGTGCGGCTCGGGCTGGAAGAGCCACTCCTTCTGCGCGATGTACTCCTTGAAGATGTCGGTCTGGAGCGTGCCGTTGAGCACGCCCGGGTCGACGCCCTGGCGCTCGGCGGCGACCAGGTACATGCAGAAGACCGGGACGGCCGGGCCGCTGATCGTCATCGAGGTGGTGACCTCGCCCAGCGGGATGTCCCGGAACAGCACCTCCATGTCGGCGGCCGAGTCGATCGCCACACCGCAGTGGCCGACCTCGCCCAGCGAGCGCGGGTCGTCCGAGTCCCGGCCCATGAGGGTCGGCATGTCGAAGGCGACCGAGAGTCCGCCGCCGCCGGCCTCCAGGATCATCTTGTAGCGCTCGTTGGTCTGCTCGGCGTTGCCGAAGCCGGCGAACTGCCGGATCGTCCACGTCCGGCCGCGGTAGCCGGTGGCGTGCAGGCCGCGGGTGTAGGGGAACTCGCCGGGCCAGCCGATGCGCTCGAAGCCCTCGTAGTTGTCACCCGGGCGGGGGCCGTAGACCGGGTCCACGGGATCACCGCTCAGCGTGGTGAAGTCCGCGTCCCGCTTGCGGGCGGCGTCGTACCTGGCCTGCCAGCGGCGGCGGCCCTCGGAGATGGCTTCAGCGTCCATACCGGCCAATTTACTAGGACGTCCAAGTATTTGGCCAGAGCAAACCGCGCGGTCCGACGGAGCCCCTGGTCAGGGGCTCCCCGGACGCGCGGTTCAGGCATTGGGTCAGGCCTTGGTGACCGTCTTCGAGTCCTCGCCCGCCGGTTCCTCGTCGCGCTCGATCAGCGGGGTGATCTCGCGGGTGATGCCCTTCTCCACGAAGAACGCGGCACCCGGGATGCACCCGGCGGCCAGCACCCACAGCAGCTTGCCGAACGGCCAGCGCGCCTTGGAACCGAGGTCGAAGGCGAAGATCACGTAGATGATGAACAGCACGCCGTGGATCTGCGAGACGGCCGTCGTGTCACCGGTGTCGAAGCCGTACTTGGCGACGATGAAGCCGGTGAAGACCAGCAGCCACACGGCGGTGATGTAGGACATCACCCGGTACCGGGTGAGCACGTTCTGCTTCATGGGCAACGAGCGTAACGGGGCGTTCCGCCCGATCTTCGGGCGCCCCTCCCCCGCTGTCTCTTAT
>NZ_VJYK02000114.1 GCF_007097205.2 Streptomyces alkaliterrae | reverse complement strand
GTGTCGAAGGGGTCGGTGTCGGGTTGGCGCAGGGGGCGGCCGTCGAGGCCTTCGGTGCTGAGGCCGAGGTGGTCGAGGGCGGTGGCGGCGACGTCGACGAGTCGTACGTCGTGGCGGGTGGAGCCGGGAGTGATGCCGGGGCCGTTGGCGATGACGAAGGTCTGGCGTTCCTCGGGGGAGGAACCGCCGTGGCCGCCGCGGTTGGTGTGGCCGTGGTCGGTGGTGAGCTGGATCAGCCAGTCCTCGTCGGCGTAGGTGGTGCGGGAGCGGACGGCGTCGAGGATGCGGCCGACGAGGCGGTCGCTGCGGGCTATGGCCTCCAGGTACCGGGGGCTGGCGGCGCCGTGGCGGTGGCCGGCCTCGTCGATCTCGCCGAGGTAGACGAAGGAGGCGTCGGGGCCGCGGGAGGCGCGGAGTTGGTTGACGGCGTGGTCGGCGATCTTGGGGTCTTCCTGGCGGTAGCCGTCGCGGTCGCCCTTCAGGTTGAACCTGGTGTCGACGGCCGGGGAGAAGATCGGGCCGTTCTGGTCGGTGGAGGTGATCGGTTCCCAGTCGGCGGCGGCGTAGGTGCGCAGCTCGGGTCGGGCCTGCTCGATGCGGGTGAGGAAGTCGGGGTGCTGGTCGAAGCGCTTGCCCCGGAAGCTGTTGTCCTTGACGCCGTGCTTGTCCGGCCAGACGCCGGTGGCGACGGTGGACCAGCCGGGGCCGGAGGAGGTGGCGGCCATGGGTTGGGCGTAGAGGCGGCTGGGGGCGGTGACGCCCTGCCGCATGAGGGATTTCAGGTTCGGGGCGTCGGCGGCCTGGACGCGGTCGAGGTTGAGTCCGTCGAGGCCGATGACGAGCACCTTGGCGGTGCGGGCGGTGTCGGTCTCGGAGGGCGGCGCGGCGGTGGCCGGGGCGGGCGCGGTCACGGTGACGGCGGCGAGGGCGCCGAGGGCAGCGGCCACGGCGGTGGCGGAAGCGCGGGGCACGTGTCGACTCCTGGGAGGTAGGGGGCTCACAGCAGGCCTGGGAGATCGGTGATGGAGGGGAGGACGTGGTGGGCGCCGGCGGCGCGTAGGTCGGGCTCGGTGTGGGCGCCGGTGAGTACGGCGGCGACCAGGCCGGCGCCTGCGCTGAGGCCGCTGCGGACGTCGGAGACGGTGTCGCCGCAGACTGCGAGTTGTCGTACGTCGTCGGCGGCGCGGGTGCGCAGCAGGGCGGTGAGCGGTAGGTCGGGGTGGGGTCGGCCGCGTCCGGCGTCGGCGGGGCAGAGGGTGAGGTCGGCGAGGTCCTGCCAGCCGAGGGCGCGCAGCAGCCGGTCCTGGGTGGTGCGGGCGAAACCGGTGGTGAGGACGACGGTGCGGCCGTCGGCGCGTAGGCGTTCGATCGTTTCGCGGGCGCCGGGCACCTCGGTGCAGGCGCCTTCGTCGACGAGTCGCGCGTAGGCGTGCTCGAAGGCGGCGTTGGCGTGTTGGGCGCGGGTCTCGTCGCCGGCCAGGAGGTGGCGGAAGACCTTGATCTTGGACTCGCCCATCGTTGCCTGCACGTAGGCGAGTTGGTCGGGGGTGTGGTCGGGGAGGGCGGCGCGGAAGGCGGTTTCGACGAGGCCGTCGTCGGCGACTGTGGTACCCGCCATGTCGAGTACGACCAGCGTGATCACCAGTTCAACTCCTTCGCGGTGTCCTCGGCGATGGCCGGGGAGCAGGTCATGCCTCGCCCGCCGGGGCCGGTGACAAGCGTTCCGCGGTCGAGGCGGTGGCGGGCGACGAGCCGCGTCGGGTCGAGGCACTGGGCGTAGACGCCGGCCCAGCGGCGCCGGACGGGTGGCAGCGGGCGGCCGAGCAGTGCGGTGGCGACGGCGGCGAGGTGCTCGTAGGGGCGTTCGTCGACGTCGAAGCCGAAGGGCTGCTCGTACTCGTGGGTGTCGCCGACGGTGAGGGAGCCGTCGGCTCGTTGCACCATCAGCAGCTGCATGTGGTGTTCGGCGGCGACGGGCGGCTGGGGTTGGACGCGGTCGAGTTCGTCGCTGTGGTAGGCCGGGTAGTAGCGGAAGCTGTCGGCGTCGGCGACGGAGGTGGTCAGCCGCTCGTCGAGCGGCGCGGTCTGCATCATCTGCAACCGGACGCGGCGGACGGGGAGTTCGGGTGCCAGCTCGCGGACGAGTCCGCCGACGCGGTCGCCGGGGCACAGGACGACGCAGTCGCCGGAGTGCCGCTCGCCGTGGTCGTCGGTGACGGACGGGCCGTCCACGGCCCGGATCTCGCGGCCGCCGAGGAAGGTGTAGCGGCCGGTGGTGCGGAGGTGGTCCTGGAGGGCGCGTTGGGCGGTGCGGGGTTCGACGGCCGCGTCGCGCTCGCACCACAGCGCGCCGAGGGTGCCGTCGGTCAGGCCGCGCAAGGCCGGGTTGAGCGCCAACGCCTGCTTGGTATCGAGAAGTCGGTGCCCCCGGGCCGCCGCCTCCGGGGCTTCGGCGGCGGCTTTGGCGACGGCGAGTTCGGCGGCCGTCCGGACGACGGTGAGGCTGCCGCCGGTGCGGAAGCCGAGGGCGGGGACCCGGTCGCCGATCTCCTCCCACAGCGCGCGGGCGCGCAGCGCGGTGTCCAGTTCGACGCCGGGGGCGCGGCCGCCGACCCAGACCAGGCCGAAGTTCCGCACCGAGGCGCCGCGCGCCTGCGGTTCGCGTTCCAGCTGGACGACCTCGTGGCCGCGTCGGACGGCCTGCCAGGCGTGCATGGTGCCCAGCACGCCGCCTCCCACAACGATGACTCGCATGGCGAAGACGGTCTCGCCGTGGCGTGTCCCGGTCTGGGCCGAGGGGCGACGCGGGGGTGAACGCGTCGCCAAGTTTGGACCAGACCGGTTATCGATCCGTTACCGCCTTCAATGTTGCGGTGAAGCTGAAGCGGTCGCCTCGGTAGAGGGTTCTGACCCGCTCCAGGGGCCGGCCCGCGGGGTCACGGGTGAGTCGGTGGATGAGCAGCATGGGGAGTGCCGGAGGGGTGCCGATCAGCAGAGCCTCGCGGGGTGTGGCCAGTACCGTCTCCAGCCGCTCCTCGCCGCCCGCGCAGACCAGATCCTTGTGCTCTCGCAGATACCGGTAGAAGGAGGTGGCGGGGTCGAACTCGTCGGCCAGGTCGGGCAGGAGCGCCACGGGTGTGAAGGTGCTCTCCAGGCCGACGCGTTCGTCGTCGGCGAGCAGGACGCGTTCCAGGTGCCAGACCGGGTCGCCGGACGCGACGCCCAGCTCCCCGGCGAGTTTTGCCGGGGCCGGGTGGCGGTCGAGGGAGATCAGCGTCCGGCCGGGTCGCAGACCGCGTCGGCGGATGCCCTCGGTGTAGCTGTCCAGTGACAGCGGCTGGGTCAGTTTGGGCCCTGCCACCACCGTCGACCGGCCCCGCCGCCGGACGCGGCCCTCCAGCAGCAGCTCGCGCAGCGCCTGCCGCACGGTCTCGCGCGCCGCGCCGAAGCGCTCGGCCAGCTCGCGCTCGGCGGGCAGCGCCCCGCCCTCGCCCAACTCCTCCAGCAGCGCGGCGACCCGCGCCTTGACCGCGTAGTACTTCGGCACCCGGCCGTGCTCGGGCACGCCGTCGCGGATCGGTGCGGAACTGTCCTCGGGAAGCTGTGGGATCTCACGCCTGCTCACTCCCGCCATCCTGGCAGGCCGGCGGGAGCTGCCGGGATGCGCGATCCCGGCACCGGGGTCACGGGACTAGCATTCGGCGCGGCAGCGCCCCCGGCAGCGAAGGACGAGAATGAACACCAGCAGGAGCAGCAACGGCGGCGCCCCTCTGCGGGTGGGGTTGATCGGTTACGGGGTCGCGGGGTCGTTCTTCCACGCCCCGCTGGTCAACGCCGTGCCCGAACTCAGGCTGGACGCGATCGTGACCTCCGATCCCGACCGGCGGCGGTCGGCGTCCGAGGCGTATCCGGGGGCGCGGACGGTCCCGGACGCGGACGCGTTGTTCGCGGACGCCGACCGGCTTGATCTGGTGGTGGTCGCGTCCCCCAACCGGACCCATGTGGAACTCGCCGAGCGGGCGTTGCGCGCCGGGCTGCCGGTCGTGGTGGACAAGCCGCTGGCCGGGACGGCGGCGGAGGCGGAGGCCCTGGGGGCGCTGGCCGCCGAACGCGGACTGCTGCTGTCGGTCTTCCAGAACCGCCGCTGGGACGGCGACTTCCTGACCGTGCGCGACCTGATGGCCGAGGGCACGCTCGGCACGATTCACCGGTTCGAGTCACGGTTCGAGCGCTGGCGGCCCCGGCTCAAGGGCGGTTGGCGGGAGTCGGGGGACCCGTTGGAGCTGGGCGGGCTGCTGTACGACCTCGGGAGTCATGTCGTCGACCAGGCGGTGAGCCTGTTCGGCCCGGTGGTCTCGGTGTACGCCGAGGCGGACGTGCGGCGGGCGGATGGCGGGGCGGACGACGACACGTTCCTGGCGCTGACCCACCGCAGCGGGGTCCGTTCACACCTTTGGGTGAGTGCGCTCGCCGCCCAGCCGGGCCCGCGCTTCCGGGTGCTGGGTGACCGGGCGGGCTATGTGAAGTACGGGCTGGACCCGCAGGAGGACCAGCTTCGGGCCGGTCGGCGGCCGGAGCCGGGCGCGCGCTGGGGCGCGGAGGAGGAGTCCGCCTGGGGAACACTCGGCAGCACCGAGCGGACCGAGCCGGTGCCGACCCGGGACGGCGACTACCCGGCGTACTACGCGGCGGTGGCGGAGGCGCTGCGGAGTGGCGGCGAGCCGCCGGTGAGCGCCGCCGAGGCCGCCGAGGTGCTGCGGGTGCTGGAGGCCGCCCGGGTGTCGGCCGCCGAGGGGCGGGTCGTGCGCCTGGGCTGAGCGGCGGCCCGCCGGGGCCGCGGGGTGACGCACGCCCCGCCTCCCGGGCCGACCCGGACACCGGCCGGGGCCGCACGGACCCCGGCCGGCGCCGGACGCTTCCGACTACGCGCTCTTGAACTCCTGGCGTTGGCGGCCCAGTCCGTCGACCTCGAGCTCCACCACGTCCCCCGGGCGCAGGAACGGCTTCGGGTAGGGCTGGCCGTTGGCGACGCCCGCCGGGGTGCCGGTGTTGATCACGTCGCCGGGCCGCAGCACCATGAACTGGCTGAGGTAGCGGACGACTTCGGCGACGGGGAAGATCTGGTCGGCGGTGCTGCCATGCTGCTTGAGCGCGCCGTTGACCCGCAGCCGGAGGCCGAGGCGCTGCGGATCGGGCACCTCGTCGGCGGTGACCAGCCATGGGCCGAGCGGGTTGAACGTCTCGCAGTTCTTGCCCTTGTCCCACTGGCCGCCGCGCTCCAGCATGAACTCGCGCTCGGAGACGTCGTGGGTGATGGTGTACCCGGCGATCACGCCGAGCGCCTGTTCGGTGCTCTCCAGGTAGCGGGCGGTGCGGCCGATGACCACCGCCAGTTCGACCTCCCAGTCCGTACGTACGCTGCCGCGCGGGATGAGCACGGTGTCCTCGGGGCCGACGACGGTGTCGGGGGCCTTCATGAAGACCAGTGGCTCCTCGGGGATCGCCTGGCCGGTCTCCTCGGCGTGGTCGCGGTAGTTGAGTCCGATGCACACGATCTTGCCGATGCCGCCGAGCGGCGGCCCGATCCGCAGTCCGGCCTGGTCGAGCACGGGCAGTCGGCCCCCGGCGAGTTCCTGCCTGATCCGGGCGAGCGCGGTCTCGTCGGCGAGCAGGCTCCCGTCCACGTCGGGCACCAGCCCGGACAGGTCGCGCAGCACGCCCCGCTCGTCGAGGGCCGCCGGACGTTCCGCCCCCACCGGTCCAACACGCAGCAGTTTCACGGCACACTCCCGTGGTCGAAGGTCGCGATGGGGACGGCCATCGAGGGTTCGGACGATCCTCCAAGGCCGGGTGGCCACGCGCAAGCAGCGCCCGAGTACTGGACCGTAACTTCCGGAATCGACCTCTCGCCGGAGTCCGCCGCCCGCCGTGAGCCGCCGGCTTCAGCCGCCGCCTTCAGCCGCCGAGCGCGTGGGTCACCGTGTGGATGGTCAGGCCGGCCAGCGCACCCACGACCGTGCCGTTGATCCGGATGAACTGGAGGTCGCGGCCGATGTTCGCCTCGATCTTGCGGGAGGTCTGCTCGGCGTCCCAGCCGGCGACGGTGTCGGTGATCAGTCCGGTGATCTCGGCCTGGTAGGTGGTGACGACATGGGTGGCGGCGTCCTCGATCCACCGGTCGACCTTGGTCTGGAGCCGGTCGTCCTCGGCGAGCCGGGCGCCGAGGGAGAGCAGCCCGGCCCGGGTGCGCAGCCGCAGTTCGCTGCGCTCGTCCTCGGCGGCGGTCAGCAGTGAGGTGCGCACCGACGTCCAGGCGGAGCTGATCACGTCCTGGACCTCGCCTCGGGCGAGGATCTCCGACTTCAGCCGCTCGACCTTCTCCCTCGTGGCGGGGTCCTCGCGCAGCTCGGTCGCGAAGTCCGTCAGGAAGGTGTCGATCGTGCCGCGCGCCGGGTGGTCCGGCATGTCCCGCATCTCGGTGACGAAGCGCAGCAGCTCGCGGTAGACGCGGTCGCCGATCTTCTGGTCGACGAAGCGCGGCGTCCAGCCGGGCGCGCCGCCGGCGACCGCCTCCATGACCGACTCGCGGTGCAGCACGAGCCAGTCGTGGGCCTTGGCGCAGATCAGGTCGACGGCCTTGTGGTGGCCGCCGTCGGAGACGACGCGGTCGAGCATCGTGCCCAGGCCGGGCGCGATCTCCTGGGCGTCGGCCCGCCGGGTGATCGCCTCGCCGACGACCGCCCGTACGTCGGAGTCGCGCATGACGGTGAGCGCGCCGCGCAGCGCGGTCGCCAGCTCGGTGGTGACGCGGTCCGCGTTGGCCGGCTCGGCGAGCCAGGCCCCGAGCCGGCGGCTGATGCCCACCGACCGCAGCCGCTGCCGCACCACGTCCTCGCCGAGGAAGTTGTCGCCGACGAAGTCGCCGAGGTTGCGGCCCAGTTGGTCCTTCTTGGTGCGGATGATGGCGGTGTGCGGAATGGGCAGGCCCATGGGACGCTTGAAGAGCGCGGTGACGGCGAACCAGTCGGCGAGAGCCCCGACCATGCCGGCCTCCGCGGCCGCCGCCACGTATCCGGCCCATGCGCCGGCACCCGACCGTTCGGCCCAGGTGGCCAGGACGTACACCACGGCGGCCAGTACGAGGGCGCCGGTGGCGATCGTCTTCATCCGCCGTACGCCGCGCTGCTTCTCCGCGTCGGCGGCGGTGAACTCTCCCAGGTCCCTGGTGATGTGCGCGACCGGATGGCGCTCCGGCCGTTCGTCGGTGTCCGTCGTCCGTTCCATCGGCTCCGCCCAGTGTCGTGTCCCGGCTTGCATTGTCGCCGGGCCCGGCGGAAGACGCGGGACGCCCGGTGAGACGCGGAACACGTGCCGCGGCGCAACGCGCCGCGCCGCGCCCGCGTCCCCTCCCCCGGAGGCACTCGGGACGGGCGCGGAACGCCGGGCGGCACATGGGATCATGTCTGACGCATCAGGGAAGGCCCGAGGGGGAGAGAATGACCGCTGGCAGGCGGCCCGTGAAGAGCAGGAACGCGGGCTACGCGTTCCTCGCGGGCTTCGCGGCGATCGTCGTGCTCGTCTCCACGGCGATCTTCGTCGGCTTCGGCGGTCGGGAGACGCCGCGCCGCGCGAACGGTGGCGGCGGGCAGGCGGCGCCGGCCTCCTCCGGCAACTGGGTCGGCACCTGGGCCACCGCCGCCGCGGCGAGCGAGCCCGACGCCCCGCGCGGCCACCCGGACACCTCGATCCGCAACATCGTGCACACCTCCGTCGGCGGCACCGCCGCGCGCGTGCAGCTGTCCAACCTGTTCGGCGACCGTCCGCTGACCATCGACCACGCCACGCTCGCGCTCGCCGCCGCGCCCAGCGCCCCGGCCGCCGCCCCCGGCACGATGCGCCGGCTCACCTTCGGCACCCAGGAGTCGGTGACGATCCCGCCCGGCGGGACCGTGACCAGCGACGCGGTCCGGCTGACCGTGCCGCACTCCGCCGACCTGCTGGTGACGACGTACTCCGCGACCCGCTCCGGCGCGGTCACCTACCACCCCTTCGCCCGGCAGACCAGCTATCTGGCGAGCGGCGACCGGGCCGCCGAGACGGACGGCAGCGCGTACACAACGCAGAGCCCGTACTGGCGCTACGTGACCGGTGTGGACGTGTGGACGACGGAGACCGAGGGCGCGGTGGTGGTCATCGGCGACTCGATCACCGACGGCATCACCTCCAGTCCCGGCGCCAACCGCCGCTGGCCGGACTTCCTCGCCGAGCGGCTGCGCACCGAGCGCGGCGCGCCCGCCTACAGCGTGCTCAACTCGGGCATCAGCGGCAACCGGGTCCTCGTCGACGGCACCGCCCGCTTCGCGTACAACGGTCCGAGCGCGCTGGCCCGGATGGAACGCGACGCGCTGTCCCGCACCGGCGTGCGGACGGTGGTGATCCAGCTCGGTATCAACGACATCCTCAAGCATCCGGGCCCAATCGACCCGGCGGTGATAGTGCACGGCCTGGAGCGGCTGGCGGCACAGGCGCAGAGCCGGGGGCTGCGGGTGGTCGTCGGCACGCTCACCCCGTTCGCCGGCCACCGCAAGCACACCCCGGAGCGGGAGGCGGCCCGGCAGCGGGTCAACGAGCGCATCCGGGCGAGCGAGGCGTTCGACGGGGTCGTCGACTTCGACGCCGCGCTGCGGGACCCGGCCGCACCCGAACGTATGCGCACCGCGTACGACTCCGGAGACAACCTGCACCCGGGCGACAACGGCTTCCGGGCCATGGCGCAGGCCGTGGACCTGCGGTTGATCGCCAGCGACCGGAGCACCCGGGTCTCCGCCGAATGACCTCCGACCGGCTTCCCGCCGCCCCCGCCGGGCGGTGTGTGAGCAACCGCTCACGTCTCGCCGCATCCATTTGCGCCCCTTGTGCGTCTTGTATTCAGGAGGATCCCGTATCCGGCGGGATCGCACGACCGTTCGGCGCACCCGCGACGAGACCGGTCGCGGTTCGCCGGATCGGGTGACGACCGCAGACCAAACGGCCTGGCGCGTGCGCCGAGGGCACCGCCAGGCGGCACGGAACGGCCCACGCGGTGCGATGGTGACCGGATGCCGCGGTGTCGCGTCGCCGCGGCAGCGGCACCGGACAGCGCGGGGTGGGCCGCCCGACCCGGACGAGGAGTCCCAGAACAGATGAGCGACGATCCGAACAGCACCGCCCAGGGGAGCGCACCGGCGGACGCACGGCCCCGGCGCACCGGGCTGCGCCGGCTGCTGCCCACCTGGCGGATGGTGCTCGGCGGCGTGCTGCTCGTGCTGCTCCTGGGGACCGGCACCATGGTCACCGGCTACCTGCTGGTGGACATCCCGGACGAGCCCAACAAGGCCGCCGCCGCGCAGAGCAACGTCTACCTGTACTCCGACGGCTCGGTGATCGCCAAGGACGGCGAGGTCAACCGGGAGAACGTCACCCTCGGGCAGATCCCCAAGACCGTGCAGCACGCGGTGCTCGCAGCCGAGGACCGGGACTTCTACACCAAGCCGGCCGTCGACCCCAAGGCGATGGCGAGGGCGGCGTGGAACATGCTGCGCGGCGAGGGCAAGCAGTCCGGTTCCACGATCACCCAGCAGTACGTGAAGAACTACTACCTGACCCAGGACCGGACGATGACCCGGAAGGCGAAGGAGTTCTTCATCGCGATCAAGCTGGACCGGGAGGTCAGCAAGGACGACATCCTCGTCGGCTACCTGAACACCAGCTACTACGGCCGCAACGCCTACGGCATCCAGGCCGCCGCGCAGGCCTACTACGGCAAGAACTCCGACGACCTGACCACCGAGGAGGGCGCGTACCTCGCCGCCCTGGTCAACTCCCCCAGCGCCTTCGACGTGTCCGCGGTCCCGGAGAACCGGGGCAAGGCCGTGGCCCGCTGGAACTACGTGCTGGACGGCATGGTCAAGGAGGGTTGGCTGCCCGCCGGCGAGCGGGCCGGGATGAAGTTCCCCGAGCCGAAGGAGGCCAGCGCCCCCACCGGCCACTCCGGCCAGCGCGGCTACCTCGTCAAAGCCGTCAAGGACCACATCGTCAGGAACGACATCCTCGACGAGGAGCGTCTGCGGACCGGCGGCTACCGCATCACCACCACCATCGACCGCAAGCGCCAGCAGGCGTTCGTGAAGTCCGTCGAGGAGCAGCTGCTCAGCAAGGTCGACGACTCCCGCGAGGTCGACAAGTACGTGCGGGCCGGCGGGACGTCGATCGACCCGGAGACCGGCGAGGTCGTGGCCATGTACGGCGGTCTCGACTACGTGAAGCAGTTCGTGAACAACGCCACCAGGCGCGACTACCAGGCTGCTTCGACCTTCAAGCCGTTCGTGTACGCGGCGGCCATGGAGAACGGGTCCAGCACGCGGGGCGGGCAGCGCATCGGCCCGTACACCACCTACGACGGCACCAGCCGCCGCCCGGTCGTGGGCCGGGACGGACAGCAGACAAGCTGGGCGCCGCAGAACGAGGGCAACGTCTCCTACGGCCCGATCTCGGTCACCGAGGGCATGGACAAGTCCGTGAACTCCGTCTTCGCCCAGATGGGTGTCGACGTCGGCCCGGAGAAGGTCAAGGAGACGATCATCAAGCTCGGCATCCCCGCCGACACCCCCGAGCTGGCGGAAGCCCAGGCTTCGGTCTCGCTCGGCACCGCGACGCCCAGCACGCTGGACGTCGCGCACGCGTACACCTCGCTCGCCAACCACGGCGAGGAGCGCCCCTACACCCTCGTGTCGAAGATCGCCCGGGGCGGCGAGGAGATCCAGCTCCCGGAGCGCGAGACCACGCGGGCGATCAGCCGCGCGGCCGCCGACTCCACCACCGCCGTGCTGCGCAGCGTCGTCGACAACGGCAGCGGCGTCAACGCCAAGGCCGCCGGCCGCCCGGCCGCCGGCAAGACCGGCACCGCCGAGGGCAACACCGCCGCCTGGTTCGCCGGCTACACGCCCGACCTGGTGACGGTGGTCGCCGTCATGGGCCAGGACTCGCAGACCGGAGAGCAGAAGTCGCTGCACGGCGCGCTCGGCGAGCCGCGCATCAGCGGGGGCGGCTACCCGGCCCGGATCTGGGCCCAGTACACGGGCGCGGCGCTGGCCGGGAAGCCGTACAAGGACTTCGACCTGGAGGCGGAGAACGTCCAGCCGCCGCCGCAGGAGACCCCCGAGGCCCCGCAGGAGCCGGACGACGAGCCGGAGACTCCGGAGGACGAGGAGGAGCAGGACGAGAACGCCGACGGCGGCGCGGACGACGGCGGCGACGAGAAGGGCAACGCGGACGGCGGCCAGGACCAGAACACCCCCGGCACCGGGCAGCCCGGCACCGGGGAGGGCGACGATCAGCCGGGAACCCCCGGCGGCACGCCCGGCGGCTCCCCCGGCACCGACCCGGGCACCGGCGACGGCGGCGCGGAGACGCCCGAGGCGCCGGCGGGCACCGGGCCCGGCGACAGCTTCTTCGCCCCGTTCCGCCCGACCGGCTGACGCCGGAGGCCGCTCACAGTGCCCTGAGGGTGCTCAGTGGCCGGAGGTGGCCTTGAGGCCCACCACGGCCACCAGCAGCAGCGAGATGAAGAAGATCCGGGCGGCCGTCACCGGCTCGCCCAGCACGAGGATGCCGAGGATCGCGGCGCCGGCCGCGCCGATCCCGACCCACACGCCGTAGGCGGTGCCGATCGGGAGGGTGCGGGCGGCCTGCGCCAGCAGCAGCATGCTGGCCGCGATGCCGAGGACGGTGAACACGCTCGGCCACAGCCGGGTGAAACCCTCGGTGTACTTCATGCCGATCGACCAGCCGACCTCCAGCAGACCGGCGACGAGCAACAGTATCCAGGCCATGACGGCACCTCCGGGAGAAACGTCTTCTCAGGGGTGCGTCGTCTTTGCGTTGGCCCCGGCGTGTCCACCAGGGGCGGCCCGGTACGGCGCGTCTCGTCGGGCGTGTCCCAGGGTAGCAACACGCCCCGCGTACGGCCGGGGCCGTGCGCGGGGCGTGCGAGGAGTCCGGCGCTGGGGCGCCTACGGGTCCACAGGTCTACAGGTCTACAGGTAGAGGCCGGTCGAGTCCTCGGAGCCCTCGAGCCGCTCGGCGGCCACCGCGTGCAGGTCGCGTTCCCGCATCAGCACGTAGGCGACGCCCCGCACCTCGACCTCGGCCCGGTCCTCCGGGTCGTACAGGACCCGGTCGCCGGGCTCGACCGTGCGGACGTTCTGTCCCACCGCGACGACCTCGGCCCACGCCAGCCGGCGGCCGACCGCGGCGGTGGCGGGGATGACGATGCCGCCGGTGGAGCGGCGCTCCCCCTCGGGGGTGTCGGTACGGACGAGCACACGGTCGTGCAGCATCCGGATGGGCAGTTTGTCGTGGGCGGTTTCGGAACTCACGGCACGACCGTATATCAAGCGCTCAGTCACGCCGCCGTCGAGCCGAGCCGAGCAGGCCGATCACCACGACCGTCGCCACGACCAGCGGCACCACCCGCTCCAGCCGCGGCGAGCCGTCCTCGTGCGTCAGCTGGGCGCGGACCTGGCCGAGCGACCGGTTCACCGCGACGTACGCCCGGCCCGCGGTGCGGTCGACGGCCGCCGCGGCGCGGGCCTTCGCGTCGTCCATGATCGTGCTGGGGTGCACCCGTACGGCGAGCTCGTCGAGCGTGGCGGCCAAGCGCTGCCTGCTGCGGACGATCTCTGCCTCAATCTCTGCCGGGCTCTTCGCTGCGGCCACCGCGCTGCCTCCGTCGTCTTGTCATCGCTGCGGAACAGTCTGTCAGCTCACTGTGCCACGCGCCCCACCGGTCTCACGGTTGTCCGTCCGTTGTCCTCCGGTTGCCGGTTAGGCTCGGCCGGGCCGGTGGTTGTGGACCCGGCGGAACACGAGTACCAGAGGAGCGATGATGAGCGAGCGACTTCAGCCGGGCGATCCCGCGCCCGCGTTCACCCTGCAGGACGCCGACGGCAAGGAGGTGTCCCTGGCGGACTACGCCGGGCGGAAGGTCATCGTCTACTTCTACCCGGCCGCGCTCACCCCGGGCTGCACCAAGCAGGCCTGCGACTTCACCGACAACCTCGGGCTGCTCGCGGACGCCGGCTACGACGTCGTCGGCGTCTCCCCCGACAAGCCGGAGAAGCTGGCGAGGTTCCGGGAGAAGGAGGAGCTGTCCGTCACTCTGGTCGGCGACCCGGAGAAGGAGGTGCTGGCCGCCTACGGTGCCTTCGGCGAGAAGAAGCTGTACGGCAAGGTGGTGACCGGCGTGATCCGCTCCACGGTGATCGTCGACGAGAACGGCAAGGTCGAGCGTGCCCTGTACAACGTGAAGGCGACCGGGCACGTCGCCAAGCTGCTCCGCGACCTGAAGATCGCCGAGGACTGATCAACACGGCTGACCGGGCGCCCGCCGTCCGGCTAACATGTCACCGTCCGGCGGCCGTGATGGAACTGGCAGTCATGCTGGGTTTAGGTCCCAGTGGGTTCTCACACCCGTGTGGGTTCGAATCCCACCGGCCGCACCGGGAGACGGCGACCGCCCCGGCCCGCGCACCACGTGCGGGCCGGGGCGGTCGCCGTTCGGGGTCAGCCCCTAAGCGGCGGCGCGGCGCAGGGTCCGCGCCCAGACGCGAACCTCCGGGGCGGCGAGGGAGTCGCCGAGCCAGTCGTGGTCGGGGGCGGTGCCGGGCAGCGACGGCACCACGGCCACGTGCATACCGGCCGCCCGCGCGGCGGCGGCCCCGGTCGCGGAGTCCTCGAAGGCCACCGACCGTGCCGGGTCGGCGCCCAGCGCCGCGCACGCGGCCAGGTAGAGGTCCGGGGCGGGCTTGCCCGCCGCGACGTCCTCGACGGTGACGGTGTGCTCGAAGAGGTCGGCGAGCCCGGCGGACTTCAGCGCCAGCTCCACCAGCTCACGCGGGCTGTTGCTGGCCACCGCCACCGGGACGACGGCCCGGCAGGCCGACACGAGCTCCCGGGCGCCGGGCATCGGCTCCATGTCGGCGGTGAACTCCTGCCGCACGGTGCTCAGCAGTTCGGCGGCGAGTTCCGGCCCGGCGCCGGGCCGGCCGAGGTGGGCGGCGATGGCCTCGCCCGCCTCCGGCAGTGCCCGGCCGATGAGCAGCGCCTTCTCCTCGGGTCCGAAGGGACGGCCGTAGGAGCGGAACAGCGCGGTCTCGGCGATCGTCCAGCGGCTCTCGGTCTCCACGAGCAGCCCGTCGCAGTCGAAGACGACGGCCTGGACGGTCTCGGGCAGGTGACCGGAGGCGGCGGCCCGCTGCTCGGCGGCGCTCACGCGCCACCGCCGGGCAGCAGGTCGCGGACGAGCGGGGCGAGGGCGCGGAAGGCTCGGCCGCGGTGGCTGATGGCGTTCTTCTCGTCGGGGGTGAGTTCGGCGCAGGTGCGCCGCTCGCCGTCGGGCTGGAGGATCGGGTCGTAGCCGAAGCCGCCGGAGCCGGCGGGCGCGTGGCGCAGGGTGCCGGTGAGGCGGCCCTCCACGACGTGCTCGGTGCCGTCCGGCAGCGCGAGGGCGGCGGCGCAGGCGAAGTGGGCGCCGCGGTGCCGGTCGTCGATGTCGGCGAGCTGGGCGAGGAGCAGTTCGAGGTTGGCGCGGTCGTCGCCGTGCCGGCCGGCCCAGCGGGCGGAGAAGATGCCGGGGGCGCCGCCGAGTACGTCGACGCAGAGTCCGGAGTCGTCGGCGACGGCCGGTAGCCCGGTCGCCCGCGCGAGGGCGCGCGCCTTGAGCAGCGCGTTCTCGGCGAAGGTGACGCCGGTCTCCTTGACGTCAGGCACCCCGGGGTAGGCGTCGGCGCCGACGAGTTCGATGCGGTCGCCGCCGAGGCCGGCGTCACCGAGGATGGCGCGGAGTTCGACGACCTTGTGGGCGTTGCGGGTCGCGAGTACGAGTCGCTGCATACGGGCGATTATCCAGCGGCCCGTCGGGCGCGCGGGCACCGGCCCTCGGAGGCCGGTGCCCGCGCGCCCGAGGAGCGGTCAGACGCCGAGGGCCTGCCGCTGGGCACCGTCGAGCTGGGCGCAGCCGGCGGTGGCGAGGTCGAGCAGGGTGTCGAGCTCGGCGCGGTCGAAGGGGACGCCCTCGGCGGTGCCCTGGACCTCGACGAAGCGGCCGTCGCCGGTGCAGACGACGTTCATGTCCGTCTCGGCCTTGACGTCCTCCTCGTAGCGGAGGTCGAGCAGCGGGACGCCGTCCACGATGCCGACGCTGACGGCGGCGACCGTGCCGGTCAGCGGCTTGGCCTTGGCCTTGATCAGCTTGCGCTCGCGGCCCCAGTCGATCGCGTCGGCCAACGCCACGTAGGCGCCGGTGATGGCGGCGGTGCGGGTGCCGCCGTCGGCCTGGAGGACGTCGCAGTCCAGGACGACGGTGTTCTCGCCGAGAGCGGAGAGATCGACGACCGAGCGCAGGGAGCGGCCGATGAGCCGGGAGATCTCGTGGGTGCGGCCGCCGATCTTGCCGCGCACGGACTCGCGGTCGCCGCGGGTGTTGGTGGCGCGCGGCAGCATGGCGTACTCGGCGGTGACCCAGCCCTGGCCGCTGCCGCGGCGCCAGCGCGGCACGCCCTCGGTGACGCTGGCCGTGCAGAGGACCTTGGTGTCTCCGAAGGAGACGAGCACGGAGCCCTCGGCGTGCTTGCTCCAACCGCGTTCGATCTGGACGGGGCGGAGCTGGTCGGCGGTGCGGCCGTCGATACGTGACATGGGGGCGAGACTAGTTGGTCCGGACGGCGGCACACGACGTGAGGGCCCGGGACGGGGAGAGGGGACTCCGGGACCCACCGGGACGACGCGAGGCCCGCGCCTTTCGGCGCGGGCCTCGTACGCTGGGGGGTGGGCGTCAGCCCGGGTGGTCGGGGCGTCAGCCCGTCACATCATGTCCTCGATCTCGCCGGCGACCGGGTCGGCGTCGGTGCCGATGACCACCTGGATCGCGGTGCCCATGCGGACGACGCCGTGGGCGCCGGCGGCCTTGAGCGCGGCCTCGTCGACGAGGGAGGCGTCCTCGACCTCGGTGCGGAGGCGGGTGATGCAGCCCTCGACCTCGACGATGTTGTCGATGCCGCCGAGTCCGGCGACGATCTTCTCAGCCTTGCTGGCCATGTTGCTCTCCTGGTGTGCTCGGGCCGCCATCGGGTCCGCCAACTGGTCTACACCAGTCTGCGGCAACTGGCAAACAAACGACAGGGAAGTCCACGCGCCCGTGAGCGAGCGAGTTGCCCGGGATCACAGGCCGACAAACATCCGGATTCGAGTATTCCGCTATCCTCACGCCCCGTGCTACAACTGGTCTAAACCTCAAGTGGTGTAGACCACTAGATCGTAACCCCTGAGACGCCGCCGTCTCCCCCACCCCCGGTG
>NZ_VJYK02000113.1 GCF_007097205.2 Streptomyces alkaliterrae | reverse complement strand
AGCGGGAGCTGGTCTCCTGGGTAGTGCTGCATCTCGACGCGATCATCGCGCGACCAACGCCCGCCAGCGCCTCAACACGCCCGGCGGGCCGCACAGTTCATCAGATCCCGTGCTTTTTCAGAATCGCTTCGATGTCCGAGAAGTCCTCCCCGGCGGGGGCGGCCTCGCGCCCGCCGCCGCGACGCAGCGCGGGCGGGGAGGCGGCCGGCGGCGCGGCCGGGCGGCCACCGTCCTCGGCGGGCTCCCGTCGGGTGCCGCCGCCGGAGCGGGCCTGGGCGAAACCGGCCACCAGGTAGAGCACGACGGCCAGCGCCAGCACCGCGAATCCGGCCCACACCGTCGGCTTGAACACCAGGTCGGCCGCCCAGGAGGAGAACGCCTGGATGACCTTGCCGCCCAGGCCGATCAGACCGGCCATCGCCAGACCGATCGGGAGCAGCGAGATCGCCGCCAGCCGGGTCGCCTTCACGAACCGGCGGCGGTAGGCGGTCAGGAACGAGACGGCCAGGCCGGCCGCCGAGAGTGCGGCGCACACGGTGATGGTCAGCATGTCTCCATCCTGCCTCGTCGCCCGCCGCCGGCGCCAAGGTGGGGAGGGAAACTGAGGGAATTCCCCGGGTCCGGGCTCCTCCTCTGGGTGGAGGCCGGTGTCGGGCGGCGGGCTGGGAGGATGGCCCCATGTCCACAGACGACCACACCGCGCCACTTCCCGTACTGGAGACCTGGTTCGACCTCCAGTGCCCGGACTGCCACACCGCCCAGGCCGACCTCGCGGCGCTGCGCGAACGCTACGGCGACCGACTGGAGATCCGGCTGCGCCACTTCCCACTGGCGAAGAACAAGCACGCCTACGCCGCCGCACAGGCCGCCGAGGAGGCGTACGCGCAGGGCGCCGGCGACCGGTACGTGCGGGAGTTGCTGTCCCGTACCGCCGAACTCGGTCAGCGCGGCGAGGAACTGCTGGTGGCGCTCGCCGCGGAGCTGGGCCTGGACGCCGACGAGGTGGAGAGCGCGCTGTTCGACGGCCGCCATCTGCTGGCCGTCGACGCCGACCAGGCGGAGGGCCGGGCGCTGGGCGTCAGCGGCACACCCACCTACGTGGTCGGGGGCGAGCGGCTGGACGGCGGCCGCTCCCAGGAGGGGCTGCGGGCCCGGATCGAGCAGATCGTCGACGCCCTGCCGACGACGGCCTGACCCCTGGGCTGACCGGCTCCCCGGCGGCGGTCACAGCAGCCGCTTTCCGTGGTGCAGCACGGTCGCCCGGTAGCCCAGCGAGTCGTAGAGCCGCCTGGCGACGGTGTTCGACCGGAACACGTTGAGGGCGAGCCGGTCGGTGCCGCCGGCCAGACACTCGCGTTCGGCGAGCAGCATCAGGGTGCGCCCGTGCCCCTGGCCCCGGTGCGGCTCGTCGACGGCGACGGAGTGGACAAAGCCGTCCTCCAGGCCCGGCCGGCCCGGTGAGAGCCACAGGGTGCCGACCCGCTCGCCGCGGTGCTCCAGCGCCCACAGCACCCTGTTCGCCGCACGGTCGCCGCTCGGGGGCAGGTCGGCGAGGTCGTGACGGGAGCGGGCCTCGGCGAACTGCCGGTCCATGCCCTCGGCCAGGCACTCCGTCACGAACCGGTCGGCGGTGGCCGTCCGCCACTGTTCCAGCTCCTCGCCGGTGAGCGGCCGGTGGGTGGCGTCCGACGGCAGCTCGGGGACGGTGGTGAGGTGTTTGTCCAGGTGGGCGACGGTCTGGCGGTAGCCGAGCGCGGCGGCGAGGTTGATCGCGGCCTCGGCGGTCGCGGGCACCGCGAGCCAGATCCGGGAGCAGCCCCAGGAGCGCAGGATCTCCTCGGCGGCGAGAGCGGCGACGGTGGCACGGCCGCGTCGCCGGTCGGCGGGCGCGACCTCCAGCCGGTCGATCCGGCCGACCGGCGGCGCCCCGGGCTCGACCTCCGTCCGCAGCCGTACCCCGCCGACGGGCCGGCTGTTGACGCAGATGTCGTACGTCCGCGAGCGGCTGCCGTCGGCGAAGCGCCGCTCGGGGGCGGACGGGCGCAGTGTGGTGGTCATCGCTGCGTTTGTACCAGCGCGGGCGGACGCTGCCCAGCCCGCCGATAGGCGGAAACAGACCCGCCGCCGCAGGGCGGAGGGCCCGGTCAGGGGTCCAGGTCGCCGGCGGAGCGCTCCTCGAAGATCCGCATGGCCTTGGCGGTGACGGGCCCGGGGGCGGCGGCGAGGGGCCGTCCGTCGACGGCCCGCACCGCCTGAACGTCCCGCAGCGAGGAGGTCAGGAAGACCTCCTCGGCCCGGGCGAGGTCGTCCATGGTCAGGTCGGTCTCCTGGGCGTCGGTCCACTGCAGGACCAGTTCCCGGGTGATGCCGGCCAGGCAGCCGGAGCTGAGCGGCGGGGTGTGCAGGCGTCCGTCGAGCACCACGAACACGTTGCTGCCGGTGCCCTCGCACAGCAGTCCGGCGGTGTTGGCGAACAGCGCCTCGGTGGCCGCGCTCTGCCGTGCCCGGGCGAGGGCGATCACGTTCTCCGCGTAGGAGGTGGTCTTCAGGCCGGCCAGCGCGCCGTGCTCGTTGCGCCGCCAGGGCACGGTGATCACGGCGGTGGCGTCCGGGCGCCGGTGGGCCTCGCCGGCCGCGACGACCAGGGTGGGCCGGTCCTCGCCGCGGCTTGAGGCGAGCGGTCCGAGGCCGGCGGTGTAGGTGATGCGCAGCAGTCCGAGCGCGGCCGGATTCGCGCCGATGACGGCCGTGCAGGCCCGCCGCACCTCGTCGAGGTCGGGTTCGGGCAGGCCGAGACCTGCCGCCGAGCGGGCGAGGCGCGCCAGGTGGCGGGTGAGCGCGAAGGGGCGGCCGTCGAGCGTCTTGACCGACTCGAACACGCCGTCGCCCACGGTCAGCCCGTGGTCGAAGATCGAGACCCGTGCGTTCGCGGGGTCCCTGAGGGCGCCGTCCACCCAGATAAGCGTCACTGTGCCGCCTTCCTCTCGGTGGCGCCCCGGGGCGCCACGCCCGCCGTGCCGGCAGCGGCTCCGGTCGGTCCGCTCGGTTGCTCCCCCGACGCTACCCGCAGCAGCCGCTCGGCCTTGAGTTCCGTCTCCGCCCACTCCCGGTCCGGGTCGGAGCCCCAGGTGATGCCGGCACCGGTACCGAAACGCAGGACCGGTCCTCCGGGGGCGTGGCGGTCGACCCAGAAGGTGCGTATGCCCACGGCCAGCTCGCCGCGGCCGCGGTCGGCGTCGACCCAGCCCACCCCGCCGCAGTAGGGGCCCCGGGGAGCCGTCTCCAGTTCGTCGATGATGCGCAGCGCGCTGGACTTCGGGGCGCCGGTGACGGACCCGGGAGGGAAGGTCCCCGCGAACAGCTCGGCCCAGCCTGCGCCGTCGGCGAGTTCGCCGCGCACGGTGGAGACGAGGTGGACCAGGCCCGGGTGGGCCTCCACCGCGCACAGCGCGGGCACGGTGACGCTGCCGGTGGCGCAGACCCGGCCCAGGTCGTTGCGGACCAGGTCGACGATCATCACGTTCTCGGCGTGGTCCTTCTCCAGCAGGTCGTCCGCGGTGCGTCCGGTCCCCTTGATGGGCCCGGACTCCACGACCCGCCCCCGGCGGCGCAGATACAGCTCCGGGGAGGCCGTCGCCACCTCGACGCCGTGCGCCGGCAGCCGGACGACACCCGCGTAGGGGGCCGGGTTCCCCCGGTCCAGGGCGTCGGCGAGGGCCGCGACGTCCACCGTGTGGGGGTCGGGCAGCGGCGCGGTCAGCACCCGGCAGAGATTCGCCTGGTAGACGTCGCCGGCGGCGATGTACTCGCGGACGCGGCGGACACCGGCGACGTACGCCGCCTCGTCCAGCGAGGACGACCAGTCCCCGGGCGCGGGCCCGCGCCAGCGGGCGGTGCGGGGAGCGGGGGGCGCCGGCCGTACGTCGGCGAAGCGCGCGCAGACCAGTCCCCCCTCGAAGTCGGCGACCACCGCCCACCAGCCCCGGGAGTCCAGGGCCGCCGGGTCGCTGGTGACATCCCGCAGGTCGGAGGCGAGAACGCCGCCGAAGCGGGCGAGCGGGGGCAGATCGAGCACGGTTTCGAGTCTAGGCCTGTCCGGTGGGTCGGAGTGGAGGAAGGAGCGGCGTCCGGCGCCTGTGGGAGTCGGTGACCGACGACAACGCGGTGAGCGCGGGTGCCAGGCGCCGCGACGCCGCTCCGACCCACCGGACAGGCATGGGCGCCGGTCACGCGGGGGGAACGGAATTGGAGCTGGCCGCGGAATCCGCTAGAGTTCAACGCGTCGCCGGGGCACGAACAGGCACCGGACACACGACACCTGCGGACGTGGCTCAGTTGGTAGAGCATCACCTTGCCAAGGTGAGGGTCGCGAGTTCGAATCTCGTCGTCCGCTCGAAGTGGGGCCTGGTCCCCGCACTCCTGGTGGAGTGGCCGAGAGGCGAGGCAACGGCCTGCAAAGCCGTCTACACGGGTTCGAATCCCGTCTCCACCTTTATGGACGATTAGCTCAGCGGGAGAGCGCTTCCCTGACACGGAAGAGGTCACTGGTTCAATCCCAGTATCGTCCACCGGCCTTCGGGCCCCCGCGCGATTAGCTCAGCGGGAGAGCGCTTCCCTGACACGGAAGAGGTCACTGGTTCAATCCCAGTATCGCGCACTTCGCGGCACAGCCGTCGGCACCGGACCCGCTCCGGAGTCGGTGGCCGCGTACCCGGACGATTAGCTCAGCGGGAGAGCGCTTCCCTGACACGGAAGAGGTCACTGGTTCAATCCCAGTATCGTCCACAGCAGAGCCCCGGTCGGCACGCCGACCGGGGCTCTTTGTCGCTCCTCTTGTCGCTCCTCGCGTACCGGGGCTGCTGTTCCTCGGGGAATGGCCGAGGCCCGGGCAGCTCCCCAGCTGCCCGGGCCTCTCGCCGTCCTCCGCACCCCCGTCCCCACGGGGTTGACTGGCCGGGATGTCCCCGGTCCGGGCCGCTCTCCCGAACCCCGGGGCGCTGCTCTAGCGCCCCAGCATTCCCGCCACGGACGACGCTTTGGTGACCACCGCGTCCACACCGCCGAAGACGACGGCGAGCAGCAGGGCCACGGGGAGCACGATGGCGGCCGCCACCAGCGGATGGCGCTGGCCGGACGGCCGGGTGCCGATGGTCGCGACGGTGGCGACCAGGTACGAGACCCGCTCCTGTGCGCGGGCGGTCGCCCGCTGCGCCATGTGCGCCATCACTCACGCTCCCTCAGGGTCTGTGGCGGTGGGTGACCCACCTCGGGGGACGAGTACGTCACCCACCGCTTGTCGACAAGCCTAGGCAGCCGACGGCGGCCCGACGTCATGCCCGCGTACCGAACGGGGGCATCCCCAAGAAGGAGGCGGCTCATCCTCGTGTACTCCCCAGGGTGGAGACCGTCCCCGAGACCGGATGGATCATGGTGACTTCACTCACCCGAAGATCACCCGCGCTCCCCCGCCCGGCCTCGCCCGGACGGTCTCCCCGCCGGCCGGCCGGTTGCCCCACCACCACTCGGTGCCCGCCGACCGCCGACCTCAGCTCCCTTGCGCACAGGCGCAGTTGACACCGGCACGGCCATCGGGCCCGTGCTCGGCCGGAGACCGGCCGCCTGTGCCACGGGAATCGTCCGCGCGTGGCGACAATCCACCTCCTGGCGTGCGCGGCATCTGCGCGGACCGGCACGGCACTCCGTAAGCTGTGGGCGTCATCAGGACCGGGCGGCGCGATTGATACGGGGCCTGTCCACCGGAGGCAGGGGAAGGGCATGGCGATAATGCGGCTACGGCGCGAAGACCCGCGCGTCGTGGGCTCGTTCAAACTTCACCGGCGCTTGGGCGCGGGCGGGATGGGCGTGGTCTACCTCGGTTCGGACCGGCGCGGGCAGCGTGTCGCGCTGAAGGTGATCCGGCCGGACCTGGCGGAGGACGAGGAGTTCCGGACCCGCTTCGCGCGCGAGGTCTCCGCGGCGCGGCGCATCCGCGGCGGCTGCACCGCCCGGCTCGTCGCGGCCGATCTCGACGCCGCCCGGCCGTGGTTCGCCACCCAGTACGTGCCGGGGCCGTCGCTGCACGACAAGGTGCACGAGGGCGGGCCGCTGTCGGCGGCGCACGTCGCGGCGGTCGGCGCGGCACTCGCCGAGGGGCTGGTGGCGGTGCACGAGGCCGGTGTCGTCCACCGCGACCTCAAGCCGTCCAACATCCTGCTGTCGCCCAAGGGCCCCCGCATCATCGACTTCGGCATCGCCTGGGCGACGGGTGCCAGCACCCTGACGCACGTCGGCACGGCGGTCGGCTCCCCCGGTTTCCTCGCCCCCGAGCAGGTGCGCGGGGCGGCCGTCACCCCGGCCACCGACGTGTTCTCGCTGGGCGCCACGCTCGCCTACGCCGCGACCGGCGACTCGCCCTTCGGCCAGGGCAGTTCGGAGATCATGCTGTACCGCGTCGTACACGAGGACGCGCACCTGTCGGCGGTGCCGCCGGCACTCGCGCCGATCGTCGCGGCCTGTCTGGCGAAGTCCCCGGAGGACCGGCCGAGCACGCTCCAGCTCTCGCTGCGGCTGAAGGAGATCGCGGCGCGGGAGGCCCGCGGGCTGCCGACCGCCCGGGTAGCCGGGGACGCCCCCGCCGCCACCGTGCGCACGGCGCGCGGCACCGCGACCGGCTCGCGTACGGCGGGCCGCACCGGCGAGCGCCCCACCGGACGGCCCACCGGGGGCGGGACCACCGGCTCCGGCCGACGGCCGGCCCGACCGACGGCGGGCACGGGCGGTCGCGGCCGGGCGGTTCCGGCGTCGCGCACCGGCAGCGGCAGCCGGCCCGGACGCCGACCGCTGCCGCGCACCGAGGCGCGCCGAAGGCTGCTGCGGCAGCGACTTGTGGTGTTCGTGACGGTGACCGTGGCCGTCGCCCTGGGCATCGCACTGGTGCAGGGCGTCTTCTCCTGACCCCGCGTCTTCTCCTGACCCCGCCACCCGCTGCCCGGCGCGGCCCGCCGGTCGGTCAGCGGGTGGCGTAGAAGGCCACGGCGGAGGCGGCGGCGACGTTCAGGGAGTCCACGCCCGCCGCCATCGGGATGCGCACCCGCACATCGGCGCGGGCCAGCGCCCCGGCGGTCAGACCCTCGCCCTCCGTCCCGAAGAGCAGCGCCAGCCGCTCGGGCCGCCGCGCGGCGAGTTCGTCCAGGGTGATCGAGTCGTCGGCCAGGCACAGCGCGGCGGTGAGGAAGCCGTGCTCTCCCAGCGCGTCGAGCCCGTCCGGCCAGGAGTCGAAGCGGGTCCACGGAAGCTGGAGGACGGCGCCCATCGACACCTTCACCGCCCGCCGGTAGAGCGGGTCCGCGCAGCGCGGGGTGAGCAGCACGGCGTCCACGCCGAGCGCCGCCGCGTTGCGGAAGGCCGCGCCGACGTTGGCGTGGTCGACCAGGTCCTCCAACACCGCGACCCGCCGCGCCCCGTCCAGCAGCGCGCCCGGCCCGACCACCGGGCGGCGGTGCATCGAGGCCAGCGCGCCGCGGTGCACGTGGTAGCCGGTGACCTGCTCGGCGACCCGCGGCGTCACCGTGTACACGGGCGCCGGCACCTCCGCGACGACGTCCCGCATGACGTCGAGCCACTTGGGCGCCAGCAGCATGGAACGGATCTCGTAACCGGCGGCGAGCGCACGGCGGATGACCTTCTCGCCCTCCGCGATGAACAGCCCCTCGGCCGGCTCGCGTCGGCGCCGCAGCTCGACGTCGGTGAGGTCGGTGTAGTCGGACAGCCGGGGATCGCCCGGGTCCTCGACGGTGATCGGTTCTCCCACGGGTGGTGCGGTCCCTCGCGCTCAGCGGCCGGTGCCGAGTCCGACGGCCACCACGTCGCCGATGACGATGACGGCGGGCGGCCGTATGCCCTCCCGGGCGACCGCGTCGCCGACGGTGGCGAGGGTGGCGTCCAGTCGGCGCTCGGTGGCGGTGGTGCCCTCCTGGATCACCGCGACCGGGGTGCCCCCGTCCCGGCCGTGCTCGGCGAGGGCCTTGGCGATGGCGGCGATCCGCTCGACGCCCATCAGGACCACCAGGGTGCCGCGCAGTCGGGCCAGCGCCGCCCAGTCCACCAGTGAGCGGCTGTCGTCGGGGGCGACGTGCCCGCTGACGACGGTGAACTCGTGGGCCACGCCCCGGTGGGTGACCGGGATGCCGGCCACCGCCGGCACGCTGATCGAGCTGGAGATGCCGGGTACGACGGTGACCGGGATGCCCTCGGCGGCCAGCGCCTGGGCCTCCTCCATGCCGCGCCCGAACACGTACGGGTCGCCGCCCTTGAGACGGACGACCGCACGACCGGCCTTGGCGTGCCTGATCAGCGCCTCGTTGATGGCCTCCTGCGCCATGGCGCGGCCGTAGGGGATCTTCGCCGCGTCGATCACCTCGACGTGCGGCGGGAGTTCGTCGAGCAGTTCGCGCGGGCCGAGCCGGTCGGCGACGACGACGTCGGCGGCGGCCAGCAGCCGCCGACCGCGCACGGTGATCAGGTCGGGGTCGCCGGGACCGCCGCCCACCAGGGCGACACTGCCGCTCGCCCGCTCCCGGAACGCCGGCGCCGCCAGCGTGCCGTCCCGCAGCCCCTCGATCACGGCGTCGCGGACCGCCGCCGAGCGCCGGGGGTCCTGCCCGGTGAGCACGGCCACGGTGACGCCCTCGCTGTGGCCGGTCGCCGGCGTCCAGGCGGTCGCCGCCGTCGCGTCGTCACTGCGCACCGCCCATACCCGGGACCGCTCGGCCTCGGCGGAGGCGGCCTCGTTGGCATCGGGGTCACTGGTGGCGATCAGTGCGTACCAGGCGTCCGCCAGGTCGCCGGGACGGTAGCCGCGCCGCGCCCAGCTGATCTCCCCGGTGTCCGCCATCGCCTCGATGGTGGCGGTGACCTCCGGGGAGATCAGTTCCACCACCGCGCCGGCGGCGATCAGCGAGGGCAGTCGGCGCTGCGCGACGGTGCCGCCGCCGAGTACGACAACGCGGCGGCCCGCCAGACGCAGGCCGACGGGGTAGGCGGGAAGCTCGGGCATGGCGGTGCTGCTCCTCGGATCGAGCACGGGGGCCGCTGCGGCGGCGGAGCGGCGGATAGGTGCACTGTAGACGGCCGGCGGCCGATCAGTTCTTCTCTGTGACGCCCGCCGCATCAAACGTCGCGACCTCGTGCATCGCGCGGGCCGCGCTCTGCACGATCGGCAGGGCGAGCAGGGCACCGGTGCCCTCGCCGAGCCGCAGGTCGAGATCGACCAGCGGACGCAGCCCCAACGTGTTGAGCGCGGCGAGATGGCCGGGTTCGGCGCTGCGGTGGCCGGCGATGCAGGCCGCCAGGGCCTCCGGGGCCATGGCCCGGGCGACCAGCGCGGCGGCACCGGCGCTCACGCCGTCCAGGATCACCGGAGTGCGCAGCGAGGCGCCGCCGAGGATCAGGCCGACCATCGCGGCGTGCTCCAGACCGCCGATCGCGGCGAGTACGCCGATCGGGTCGGTCGGGTCCACGTCGTGGAGTTCCAGGGCCCGCCGGACGACCTCCACCTTGTGGGCGTGCATCTCGTCGCTCACGCCGGTGCCGCGCCCGGTGACCTCCGCCGGGTCGACACCGGTGTAGACGGAGATCAGCGCGGCGGAGACGGTGGTGTTGGCGATGCCCATCTCGCCCGTCAGCAGGGCCCGGTTCCCGGCGGTGACCAGGTCACGCGCGGTCTCGATGCCCACCTCCAGGGCGCGGGTGGCCTCCTCGCGGGTCATCGCGGGGCCGGCGGTGAAGTCGGCGGTACCCGGCCGGACCTTGCGCGGCAGCAGCCCGGGTGTCGCGGGCAGCGTGCCCGCCACACCGACGTCGATCACACACACCTCGGCGCCGACCTGGCCGGCGAACGCGTTGCAGACGGCGCCGCCGCCCAGGAAGTTCGCCACCATCTGGCCGGTGACCTCCTGCGGCCACGCGGTCACGCCCTGGGCGTGCACCCCGTGGTCGCCGGCGAAGATCGCCACGGCGGCCGGCTCCGGGATCGGCGGCGGGCACTGCCGGGCCAGCCCACTGAGCTGCGCGGAGATGATCTCCAGCATGCCGAGCGCGCCGGACGGCTTGGTCATGCGCTTCTGCCGCTCCCACGCCTCGCCGAGCGCCTTGGCGTCCAGCGGACGGATGGCGGCCAGCGTCTCGCTGAGCAGGTCGTGCGGCTCGGCGCCGGGCAGTATCCGCCGCCCGTAGGACTCCTCGTGCACCACCCACGACAGCGGGCGGCGCTTGGACCAGCCGGCCTGCACCAGCTCCGGCTCGTCGGGGAACTCGTCGACGTAGCCGACGCACAGGTAGGCCACGACCTCCAGGTGCTCGGGCAGCCCGAGCTCGCTGACCATCTCACGCTCGTCGAAGAAGCTGACCCAGCCCACGCCCAGTCCCTCGGCGCGGGCCGCGAGCCAGAGGTTCTCCACCGCGAGCGCGGAGGAGTACGGCGCCATCTGCGGCTGGGTGTGGCGGCCGAGGGTGTGCCGGCCGCCCCGGGTGCCGTCGGCGGTGACGACGATGTTCACCGGGGTGTCGAGGATGGCCTCGATCTTCAGTTCCTTGAACTGCTTGGCCCGCGCCTTCGGCAGCGACGCGGCGTACGCGTCGCGCTGCCGCAGGGCCAGCTCGTGCATGCGGCGCCGGGTCTCCTCGGAGCGGATGATCACGAAGTCCCACGGCTGGGAGTGGCCCACGCTGGGCGCGGTGTGCGCGGCCTCCAGGACCCGCAGCAGCACCTCGTGCGGGATGGCGTCCGCGCGGAAGCCGTTGCGGATGTCGCGGCGGTCGCGCATCGCGCGGTGCACGGCGTCGCGGTCGGCGTCCGAGTAGCCGGGCGCGGGCGGTCCCTGCGGGGCCGCTTCCTCGGCGGCGGGCGCCTCGGCGGGCCGCGCGGCGTCGGCGGCGCCCTCGGACACGGCCGGCTGGGCGGCCTCGGCAGACGCGGTCGCCGGGTCGGTCGCCGTCTCCCCCTCGGCGACGACGGGCTCGGCGGCCGCTGGTGCGGGCTCCGCGGACACGGGCTCGGCAGGAACGGCTTCCGCGGACACGGGCTCGGCGGGCGGCGCCTCGGCGGGGGCCGGATCGGCGGGCACGTCCTCGGCTGCCGGCTGGGCCGGCTCCGCGCCCGGCGCGGGCTCCGCCGGGGCGGCGGGTTGCGCGGACGCCTGCGCCGACGGCTCGTCCGACGGCTCGGCGGGCGGTGCCGGCTCGGCGGCGGGCATCGCGTGCACGGTCGGCCCCGGGTCGGCCTGCGGCGAAGGCTGTTCGCCCGGTGCCTGCACCGGGTCGGCGGCGGCGGTCGGCTGCGCGGCATCCGACGACGCGGGCGCGGGCTGCGGTTCGGCGGCTCTCGGCCCCGGCACCATCTGTACGGGCGCGGCGGCCGACGACTCGGCCGCCACGGCCTGTCCGGACTCCGACGGCCCGCTCCCGGCGGGCTGCCGGCCGGCGGACTCACCCGTCCCGCCGCTGGACGCGGCCTCCACAGGCGCGACGGCGACGGCGGCCACCGGCTCGGCGGGGCTCGCCTGGACCTGCTCGGGCAGCGGGTCGGTCAGCGGATCGCCCGCCTCCGGCCCCTGCGGCGAAGCCGCACCCGGAGCGGGCACGGCCGGACCTGCCGCAAGCGGCGTCTCAGCGGCGGGCGCCGGGATGGTCACCTGCTGCGGCGCACCGGCCTGCTGCGGCGCAGCGGCGTGCGGCAGTCCCTCGACTGCCGAGGGGAGGGGGTTTCCGTGGGCGTCGACCGCCGGGGCGGGCGCGGCGGCTCCGAGCGCGATCGGGTGGCCCGGGGCGGCGGCTTCGGCGCCGGGTTCCTGCGGCTCGCCGGGCGCGACGGCCTCCCCGTCCACCGCGACCGGCGCCGCCTCGGCGGGCTCGCTCGGCGCCGCCTCGACAGGCACGGGCTCGGCGGCCACCGGCTCGGCGGTCGCCTCTGCCGCCCCGGCCTCAACGGCGGCCGGCTCAACGGCGGCGGGCGCACCGGTCCCCGGCTCGACGGGAGCGGACTGCACGGGGGTGGCCTGGACGGCGGCCTCGCCCTGTACGCCGGCCTCGGCCGCCGCCGGCTCGACCGGCTGGGCCTCGGGGAACGACTCGTGCTCGGCGCCGGTCGGCAGCGGCGTCTCGCCGGTGGCTGCTCCCGGCTGCGGCTCGGAGGCGGGGGCCACCTGCTGCCAGGGTCCGGACCGGCCGGGCAGCTCACCGAGTTGGGGACCGGGCAGCTCGCCGAGCTGCGGGCCGGGCAGCTGGGAGGGGTCCGGCATGGTGGCCGGGCCGGTGGCCATGGACACGTCCAGGTACTCCGGTGCGCCCTGCTGGGGGTAGCCGCCGGTGCCGTCCTCCGGGCGCGGGCCGGGCGCGGGCATGCCGGGGCCGTAGCCGCCGTCGGGCGGCTGCGGTGCGGCGGCCAGGGGCTCGACCGGCTGCTGGACAGGGGCGGGCCGGCTCGCGGCGGGCGGCCCGCTGGGGCCGCGGTCGGCGAGGGAGCGCACCGCGCCGGACTGCTCGGGCACCGGCGGGCCGAGGTGCAGCGGCCGACGCGGCACGCCGCCGGGCGGGGTACCACCGGCGGGCACACCGCCGGCCGGGGTACCGTCCACGGGCACGCCGCCCGCCGGGGTGTGGCGGCCGTGTGTCCCACCACCGAGCGGCTGTCCGCCGTCGGCGTGCATCCGCACCGCGCTGTAGTCGTGGACGCCTGAGTCCCGGCCGTCGGTCTCGTGGTTCTCCGGCAGGTGGTCGACGGCACCCTGCGCGGGAGCGTGGGCGGGAGCGTGCGTGTGGACGGGGGCGTCGGCGGGCATGGGCTGGCGGTAGTACTGCCCGCTGTTCAGCGGCTCGCCCCACGCGCCCTGCGAACTGGGCATCAGCAGCTGGTCGTCCTGATCCGCGCCGGGCCCGGGGGCCGGGTCGGGAAAGGTGTAGCCGCCGGACGCCGGGACGCCCGGCTGCTCCTGCGGTGCGCCTGCGTTCTCCGGCTGTCCCTCGCCGGGGATCCGGCCGGTGTCAGTCATGCGTACCCCTCGCCCATCGTCCTCTTCTGCCAGCCCGCCGGGACGGTAAGCCCCCTTGTCGAGGTACAACGAGCGCGTGGAACTCACGGCACGTCTCCCTCGTTCGTCCATCCGCGACGTGACGCGGAAACCCGGTGGCGCGACCCGCTCGACCGCTGGTCGAAGGGCCGACGCGGGTGCGGCGAACCGCCCGACGGACCGGACACACAACGGTCCATCACCCTACCCGTCGGCACCGACAGAAGGTGTCCCGGGTGCACGACTGACCCCGCTTGGTCACGGTTCATTCCGACCAGATCACATACGACTTCCGCAGAGCAGGAAAACGACCGTCCGGTCCCGCTCGGACCAGTCGGCGGTGTCCAGGTCGACGGACTGGAGCAGCAGGCACTCGACGCGGTAGCCGCTCTCGTCCAACACCCGCCCCAGCGCCTCGGCCTCGTCCCGGGTGCCGGCGTGGGTGACCACTCGTTCGGGTCGGCGGTCGACGCAGGCGGCGAGCAGGCGGGGCGAGGGGCTGCCGACGCGCACGACGTCCGGTTCCGGCAGGTCCTCCAGTACCTGTGGCGCGCCGCCGTGCACGACCTGTACCTGGACGCCGAGCGCGGCGGCGGTCGCCGAAGCGCGGCCGCAGGCCTCCGCGTTGCGGTCGACGGCGATCACCGCGGCGCCGAACCGCGCCACCTCGGCCGCCAACCGGCCGTCGCCCGTGCCGATGTCCCACACCAGGTCGCCTGGGCGCGGGCCGAGTCGGGCCAGTTGCACGGCGCGCAGCTGGGTGGATCCGTCGGCGACCGTGCCGGGCGGCTCGGGTTCGGTGGGTCGGTCCGCCTGGTAGGGCAGGGCCCAGCCCCGGGGTTCCTCGCGCTGGCCCGCGGGTCGGCCCGCGAGCCAGCCGCCGAGTCGGGTGTGGCCGGCGCCGGAGGCGGCGTTCCCCGTCGGTCTCGGTGCGCCCTGGCCACCGAGGACGATCACCACGTTGGGGTCCCGCCAGACGTAGTCGGCCGCCTTGTCGGAGGTGAGGACGGTGACCCGTTCCTGCGGGGTGCCGAGTGCCTCGCAGATGACAAAGGTGCGGTGCACTCCGGTGAGCAGCAGGCCGAGTTCGGCGGGGCCGGCTCCGGGTGAGGTGAGGACGGCCACCTTGGGGTGGGCGCGGCAGACGTTGACGGCCCGGCGCAGGGTGCGGCTGTGGGCGACGACGATCCGGGCGTCGTCCCAGGGCATCCCGGCGCGGGCGAAGGCGGTGGCGACGGCGGAGACGGCGGGGACGACCTCGACCTCCAGTCCGAACTCCGGGGCGCGGAGCACCCGGACGACGCCGAAGAAGCCCGGGTCGCCGTCGGCGAGTACCACCGCGGTGCCGCGGTGGGAGGCGATACGGCGGGCGGCCAGCGCGACGCTGCCGAGTCGTATCCGCTCGGCGTTCGGCGGCACCTCGGGCAGCGCCAGATGGTGGGCGGCGCCGGCGACCAGGGTGGCGGCCCGGAGGGCGGAGAGGGCCGCGGCGGTCAGCGGCGAGCCGTCCCACCCGATCACCGTGACGCGGTCGGCCATCGGCGTGACTCTCCTGGGGGCTGTTGCGCAGGTCGGGGGCAGGGTGAGACTACCCGAGCCGCACCCCGCGCACCCATCGGCCCGGCCCGCCGTGGACGCCGCCGGGGTCGGTCCCCGGGCGCGCGGTTCAGCTGTGGTGGCGGCCGGGCCAGTTCGGGTAGTGGGCGTAGGTGCCGCCCTGGGCCAGCTCCTCCGCGACGCCGTCCAGGTCCTCCGGGAGGAGGCTCCAGACGATGAGGTCGGTGCGCAGCTCGGTCCAGTGGCCTTCCTCGGTGCGGGCGCGCGCTATCCAGGCGTTGCGCAGGACGCCTTCGCTGATGCAGCCGATCTTCTGGGCGACCTGCTGGGAGGCGGTGTTGTCGGCGGCGGTGCGCAGTTCCAGCCGTTCGAAGCCCTGGTCGTCGAAGAGCCAGCCGGCGGCTGCCAGCACCGACTCGCAGGCGTAGCCCTCGCCTCTGGCCCAGGGGGCGATGACGTAGGCGGCCTCGGCGGCGCGCACCCGCCGGTCGACGTTCCGCAGGTGGACGGTGCCGACGAGGCGTTGGGTGAGGAGTTCGGTGACGGCAAAGGCCACGCCGGTGCCGGCGGCGCGTTCCGCCGGAGCCCGGAGGGTGATCCACTCACGGGCGTCGGCCCGGGTGTAGGGGGTGGGCACCGAGGTCCAGGCGGCGACCAGTTCGTCGTTCATCATCTCGGTGAACTCCGGGACGTCCGCCTCGTCCAGCGGCCGCAGCACCAGCCGGTCCGTGCTGAGTGAGATGTCCGGAAAACCGGGAGACGAAGAGGTCATGCGCCGCTCCAACCTGCGAGGGGTCAAGTGCACAGCATGCAGCATCGATCAGCGGACACGCAGCGGCGGGCCCCGGTGGACACCGGGGCCCGCCGCCGTGCGCCGTGCCGGTCAGGACTTGACGGGACCGAAGGCCGGGATGACCGAACCGTCGTCGTAGGTCTTCTCCAGGTAGGCGCGGACCTTGTCGGAGTTGAGCAGTTCGGCGAGCTTGACCACGCGCGGGTCCTTCTCGCTGCCCTTCTTCACGGCGAGCAGGTTGGCGTACGGGTTGCCCTCGGTCTTCTCGGTGACAAGGGCGTCCTTCGCCGGCTTGAGCCCCGCCTCGATGGCGTAGTTGCCGTTGATGACGGCGGCGTCCACGTCGCCCAGGGAGCGCGGCAGGGTGGCCGCCTCCAGCTCCTTGAACTTCAGGCCCTTGCGGTCGGTGACGTCCGCGAGGGTGGCGCCGCTGCCGACGCCGCCCTTCAGCGTGATCAGGCCGTGGTCGGCGAGCAGCTTCAGCGCGCGGCCCTCGTTGGTGGCGTCGTTGGGCACGGCGACGGTGTGCCCGGCCTTGAGGTCCTTGACGCCCTTGACGGACTTGGAGTAGAGCGCCAGCGGCTCGAGGTGGACGTTGACGACCGGGACGAGGGTGTCGCCGCTCTGCTTGTTGTAGTCGTCGAGGAACGGCTTGTGCTGGAAGAAGTTGGCGCCGATCTGGCCGTCCTGGAGGGCGGTGTTGGGCAGCCGGTAGTCGTCGAAGACCTTGATTTTCAGGTCGAGGTCGGCGTCCTTCGCGAGGTTGTCCCGGACGTACTCGAGGATGCCGGCGTGCGGGGTGGCGGAGGCGCCGACGGTCAGCGGCTTGCTGCTGTCCGTGGCGGCGCCGGTGTCCGGGTCGGAGGCGGTGCCGCAGGCGGTCAGGGCGAGGGTGAGGGCGGCGGCGGTCGCCGCGAGGACGGTGGTCCTGAGGTGGGTGCGCACGAAGAGTGCCTCTTTCTGTGTGGTGCCGGCCCGACGAAGGGTTCGGGCT
>NZ_VJYK02000112.1 GCF_007097205.2 Streptomyces alkaliterrae | reverse complement strand
GCCCCACTCCGGCCCCGGCGCGCCGCCCGGCCAACGGGGCAGGCCCGGCACGCCCGCCGGACCGGCGGCGGACTCCGCGCAGGCGTTCTCCCTGCGGCTCTTCGGCGCCGGGCTCGCCTCGGCCGAGCTGATGACCTGCTTCCTCGGACTGGAACTCGGCCTGTACGAAGCCCTGCGGCGCACCGGCCCCGCCACAGCCGCGCGAGTCGCCGAGGAGAGCGGCCTCGACGCCCGGATGGTCCGGGAGTGGCTGGAACAGCAGTCCTGCGCCGGTGTGTTGACCGTGGACGCGCCCGGGGCTCCGCCGGAGGCACGGCGGTTCACACTGCCGCCGGCGCATGCGGAGGCGCTGCTCGACGCCGACAGCCCGAACTGGATCGCCCCGCTGGTCGTGATGCCCATCGGCGGCATGGCGGCCGTGCTGCCGCGGCTGGTGGAGGCCTACCGCAACCGCCGGGGCCTGCCGTACGCGGCCTACGGCGAGGCCCTGCGCGGTGGTCAGGCCGGCCTGAACCGCGGTGTCTTCGAACACCACCTGCCCGGCTGGATCGGTCGCCACCTGCCCGACATCGACGCCCGGCTGCGGGTGCCCGGTGGCAGCATCGCCGACGTGGCATGCGGCTCCGGCCTCTCCACCCTGGCGCTGGCCCGGATGTTCCCCGACGCCGAGGTGCACGGGCTCGACCTCGACGAGGCGTCGATCCGGGACGCCGAGGCGAACCTGGCCGCCACCGATCCCGCGGAGGGGCTGCGCGAGAGGGTCAGGTTCCGCGCCGGCGACGCCGGCGAGGCCGGTCGCACCGGCGAGGCCGGTCACACCCTGGTCTGCGTGTTCGACGCGCTGCACGACATGTCGGCGCCGGTGGACGTGCTCCGGGCCTGCCGCCGGCTCATGGCCCCCGGGGGCGCGGTGCTGCTGATGGAGCCGTCCGTCGGCGAGCGGTTCACGCCGGTCGCGCCGGACAGCGAGCGCTTCCACTACGCGGTCAGCGTGCTGCACTGCCTCCCTGTCGGGATGAGCCGGACGCCGAGCGCTGCCACCGGCACGGTGATGCGCCCGGACACCGTGCGTGCGTACGCAGCGGAGGCCGGCCTGGACACCAGCGTGATCGACGTCGGGCACCCGTTCCACCGGCTGTACCGACTCTCGGCCCGCCCGGGGTGAGGCGGTTCCGCACCCGCGGTGAACGGCTCCCGCCCTCTCGCCGAGGGCCGGGAGCCGTCGCCGCGTGGAACCCCGTGGAACGGGGTGTCAGTTCTCCTCCGGCCGACTCTCGGCGGGCCGACGCGAGCCGCGCGGGACGCCGACCTTGCCGGAACGCAGGTAGTCGGCGACCAGCGCGTTGACCTCGGTGGGCTTCTCCAGCAGGGACGCGTGCCCGCAGTTGCGGATCTCGGTGTACTCGGCGGTGGGAATCAGGTCCGCCAGCTCCCGCGACAGGTGCCGGGGCGCGACGATGTCGTGTTCCATTCCCACCACGAGCAAGGGCACCCGGACGGCGGCCACTTCCTCGTCGCCGGGCCGGAAGGCGGTGCTCGCCTCGGCGTGTCCGATGGCGCCGTGCCCGCCGGACTCCGCCAGGCCGGCCAGCCCGTCCAGGTAGGGCCCGATGAACTGGTCACGGTTGAGCGCGCGCGGCCCGAAGAGGTACATCGCCCGGAAGGCTCCTTCCAGCAGCGCCGGGACCTTGTGCCCGTTCCTGAGCCGGTCCACCGCCTCTGCCTGGATGGCCTGTTGCAGCTTGCCGGGCTTCCACGGGACGCCGATGAGAGCGGCGCGCTCGATGAGGTCGGGGCGCTTCATCGCCAGCTCCAGCAGGATCATCGCGCCCACCGAGTAGCCGATGTAGGTACAGGGCCCCAGCTCCAGCGCCTCGTTGAGCGCGGCGAGGTCCTTCCCGAGCAGCTCCACGGTGTACGGCGGAGGGGTCTCCTCCGACGGGTGCACACCGCGCAGGTCGAAGGTGACGACGCGGTAGCCCGCCTTCGTCAACTGCGGCACCTGCATGGTCTCGAACAGGGAGGCCTGGTGCTGGCCGGGCACGAGCACGACCACGGGACCGTCCTCGGGCCCGTAGATGTCGTAGCTCAGCGTGACGTCCGTGGGCAGGGTGATTTTCATGGTGTTCCCTTCTGTGGGCGCGCTCAGCCGGTGACCAGGCGCTCGAAGTCCTGTCGGTCGGGTCCGACGTGGTCGCGTCGCGGATCGGGGTGTTCGCGCAGGAACGCGAGCACCCGGCGGGCCACCTTGCGGTCCCGCATCAACTCGGCCGGGGTGAGCAGCATGTGGTAGACCCGTTCGGCGGCGATCCGAACGTGCTCGTCCTCCTCCCGCAGGACCGCCAGGGCGGTGAGTACGCGGGCGGGCAGCGAGTCGTCGCGTGCTCCGCCCGCGAGTTCGGCGAGGCGGGCGGCGTCGGTGGCGACCTGCTGCTCGAACCACTGCCGCAGGCACCGTTCCGTGGCCTCGTGTGTTTCCATCGCCCAGTCCGCCGGTTCCCGGTCGAGTCGGCCCAGCTGGTCCGCGAGGGTCCTGGCGTGGGCCAGGCCGAGCGAGACGCCGCGCCCGAACGTGGGGTTGGTCTGCACGCAGGCATCGCCCACCAGCGCGAAGCCGGTGACCAGTGGGGCTCCGTCCACCGCCAGTGAGCGGTGGCGGTTCTCCAGTCCGGCCATCGGCATCGGGTCACCTACCGGTGCCGCCCCGCCGAGCCAGTCGCGGACCGGGTCCACGCTGGCCAGGAAGCGCAGGTAGACCGCGCGCTCCAGCAGCCGGGTCCGCACGGGGTCGTGCGAGGAGACGGTGGTCGACAGGTGGAAGCGGCCGTTGTCGCCGGGGAAGGCCAGCACGGTGGCGAAGTCGAGCTCGTACACCACCGGGGCGCGCAGGGACGGGAACCGGCTGCCGCCGCGCAGCGCGAACTCCTGCGCGATGTAGGAGAACCCGCAGGACTGGGCCGTCTCCCGGGGCGGGGTGCCGCCGATCCCGGTGAGCCAGGCGGCCGCGGCGGACCTGCGGCCGGTGGCGTCCAGCACCACGTCGGCGGGCACTTCACCGCCCTCGGCGAGACGTACTCCGCACACGTGGGGAACACCGTGCGGCGCCCCGGCGCTCACCAGTGAGGTCGCCCGGTCGTGCAGCAGCGCGACCGCGGGGTCGGCGGCGACGCGGCGGCGCAGCGCCGCCTCGAAGACCAGCCGGCGGCTGAGCAGACCGAGGTCGTCGCCGCCCGTCTCCAGGGCCACCGGGACCGCGCCGCGGTCGGTGAGGTCCGCCAGCACCTCGGGGCACTCCTCGCGCAGCACTCCGATGCCCAGGCCGAGGAGGGCGTGCCCCTGGCGGGCGTGCGGCACGCCGCGCCGCCGCCAGTCGGCCACCTCGGCGTGGGCCCCGCCCTCGGGAGGCGGACCGTCCCGTTCGACAAGCGTCACCCGGTGTCCGCGGCGGGCGGCGAAGGCCGCGAGACCCAGGCCGGCCACTCCCGCGCCGAGCACGATGATGTCCGCCATGGTCAGCCGCGCTTCACGAGCATCGCGAAGCGCCGTGTGGCGACGACCGTGCACACCGCCGTGACACCGAGGGTCCAGGCGACGGTTCCGAGCACCGGTACGGTCAGCGCGCCCTGGTGGGAGAGGCCGGCCAGCGCCTCGGCCGCCAGGGAGACGGGGTTGACGCTCACCACGGGCCGGATCCATTGGGGGAACGCCTCCAGCGGCACGTAGCCGCTGGACATCAACGTCAGTACGAGCGTGGGCATCTGGACGTAGCGCACGATGATGCCGGGGTGCTGGGCGACGAGCGCGACGGCGACCGCCAGGGCGCTGCACATCATCCCGAAGAGCGCGACGACGCCGAAGAAGCCGAGGACCATGAGCGGACCCCGGGAGAACCGGAAGCCGACCGCGTGGGCGACGAGCGTCACCAGGACTGCCACTCCCATGATCCGTACGAAGTCGCCGCCGATCCGCCCGAAGACGTACGCCCGCATGTCCAGCGGCATCGCCCGCAACCGGTTGAACACCCCGCTGCGGATGTCGCTCCACAGGGCGATCGCGGTGGTGAGGATCGAGGAGAACGCCGTGGTGAGCACGATCAGCGGGGCGAGCCGCCGGACGTAGTCGACGTCCTGGGTGTCGCGCACCAGCACGCTGAAGGCGGCCAGCAGCATGAAGAGTTGGAGCAGCGGAAAGGCGATGGTGACGATGAGCATCATCCGGTTGCGGACGAACTGCCGGATCACCCGTCCGGCGATGACCACGGAGGCTCCGGTCAGGGAGATCGGGTCGGGTGAGGAGGACGGTGGAACCGTCGGTGCGACAGGCCCCGGCGACTGCACGGTCATCGGATGGCCACCTTCCTGAAGGCGACGGTCGTGGTCCACGAGAAGAAGGCGACGAGGCCCACCAGCCACGCGAGGCCGGGCAGCGTCGCGCCCCAGCTGAGTTCGGCGGTCGACAGGGCCCGGAGCGCGTCGATCACCCCGGACACCGGGGACGCCTCGACGAACGGCTGGAGCCAGCCGGGGAAGAGGTCGGCTTCGACGAACCCGGTGGAGAGCACCAGCAGCGGCAGGTACGGCAGGTGCAGCACCGCGCTGAGCGCCTCCAGGTTGCGCAGGCGGAGCGCGATCGTGGCGGTGGCCAGCGACAGGGCCACGGTGAAGGCCACGGCGAACACCACGAAGCCCATTGCGGCGAGCACCCCGTTGTCGAAGCGGAAGCCCGCCAGGTGCCCGGCGAGGACGAGGGCGACACTGGACAGGAGGCCCTGCAGCGCCACCACGGCCAGGTGCGCGAGGCTCATCGCGCGCATGTCGACCGGGCTGGTCAGGATGCGGGAGAAGACGCCGCTGGAGCGGTCGGCGGCCAGTTCGGTGGCGCTCCCGATGGCCACGAACATCAGTGCCTGCACCAGGACGGTGGGGGTCACGAAGCGACCGAAGTCGATGCCCCGCGCGTCGAGCATTCCGGCGAAGGTGCAGTAGAAGATCGCGAAGAAGAGCAGCGGCTGCACCACGGTCGCGACCAGGCCGCCCCGGGAGAACGACCGCACCCGCAACCGGTCGAAGAGCACGTGGAAGTCGTGCTGCCAGCCGGCCGGTCGCCCGGGGGGCGCCGGAGCGCCGGTCACCGCGGCGACGTCGGACGTGGTTGTCATCGGGTGGCCTCCTTCTCCATCGGCTCGGTGAGCGCGAAGAAGACCTCGTCGAGTGTCGGCTTGGTCACCTCGATGTCGGCGATCCGCAGACCCGTGCCCGCCAGCCGGCCGAGCACCGCGGCGACGTCCTCGGGGCGCGACATGGGCACGGCGGCCTTGTCGCCCTCGGTGGTCACGCCCGGCAGGTCGCCGAGAGCGCGGCGCACCTCTTCGGCGTCGGCGCCGCTGGTCATGGTGAGCCGGCACATGATGCCGCCCACGTCGCGCTTGAGCTCGTCCGACGAGCCGTCCGCGAGGACCCGGCCCTTGTCGATGACGACGATCCGGTCGGCGAGTTGGTCGGCTTCCTCCAGGTACTGCGTGGTGAGCAGGACGGCGACGCCCCGCCGGGCCTCGGCCCTGACCATGTCCCACAGGAGTTTCCGGCTGCGCGGGTCGAGGCCGGTGGTCGGTTCGTCCAGCACCAGCACCGGCCGGGGGACCACCAGACTGACGGCGAGGTCGAGGCGGCGGCGCATGCCGCCGGAGAGGTATCCCACCGGGGTGTACGCCGCCTCGCCCAGCTCGAACCGCTCCAGCATCTCCCCCGCCCGCTGCTGGGCCTCACCCCGGCCGAGACCCAGCAGGCGGCCGAAGAACACCAGGTTCTCCCGCGGGCTGATCTGCTCGTCGAGGGCGGCGAACTGCCCGGTCACGGCGATGTTGGCGCGCACCTGGGACGGGTCGGTCACGGGGTCGTGCCCCAGGACGCGGATGGTGCCGCCGTCGGGCCGCAACAGCGTGGTCAGGCAGTTGATGAGGGTGGTCTTGCCCGCTCCGTTGGGGCCGAGCAGGCCCACCACGGTTCCGGTCGGTATCCGCAGCGACACGCGGTCCAGTGCGGTCTGCTCGCCGAATCGCTTGGTGAGGTCCGAGAGGGAGATCGCCTCGGTCATCGTGGCTCCTTCATGACGTCGTCGTGTTCGGCTCGGTGGTGGCGGTCACGACGGCGTCCGGACTTCGACCTGGCTCAGGACGTAGGTGAGCACCTGTTCGGTCGTCTGGATGGAACGTCCGGTCTGCTCGTCGATGGGCGGCAGGTCGAAGTCGTCCTCGATCGCGAACGCCATCTCCAGCAGTGCGAGGGAGTGGAACCCCAGGTCCTCGACCAGGCGCATGTCCTTGCCCGCCTCGAACCGCTCCCGTTCGGGTGCGAGTTGCTCGATGATCGCGAGTACGGTCTCGCGCACCTCTTCACTGGAGTAGGACATGTGATCTCCTGTTCTGGGCCGGTCAGGCGGTGGTGCCGGTCGTGGTGGGCACCGCGTCGAAGACGTGCTCCTGGCTGAGGCGCTGCCACAGCTGACGACGGCGGCTCTTGCCGCTGCTCGTGCGCGGGATCGCGCCGCGCGGCACGCGGGCCACGTGTCTGCGGGTGCCGGGGCAGGCCGCCGCGAGCACCTCCTCGGCCACCGCGGCGGCCCGGGTGTCGAGCCCTTCCAGTACGGCCACGGCGTGCGGGCGGCCGTCGGTCTCGCCCAGCACGACGCAGACCCTGCTCAGGTTGAGCCCGGCCCGTCCGAGCATCAACTCGACGTCCTCGGCGAAGAGCGAGCGGGCGTGGACCTTGACGCTGTCGCCGAGCCGGCCAAGTACGTAGAACTCGCCCGCCAGTTCGAAGGCGACGTCGCGGGTGAGGAGCCGGCCGTCCTCGAAGGCGGTGCCGGCGGCGGAGTCGGCCGCGAGGTAGCCGTCCGCCAACGAGGAGCCGCGGACAGCCATTTCACCGACGTGCCCCTCGGGCAGCGGCCGTCCGTCCTCGCCGACGATCCGCACCGTCAAGCCGTCCAGCGGGCGGCCGCAGCTGATCACCTGGACCGTCTCGCGGGCCGGGGCCCCGGCCGCCAGGCTCACTTTCGCTCCGACCCGCAGGTCGTCCCGGCGCACGCGGACGGCGCGCGGCGTCTCCTCGACGGGCACTCCGGTGACCGCGAGGGTGCTCTCGGCCAGGCCGTAGGCGGGGGTGAGGGTGTTCGGGGCCAGGCCGTGCGGGCGCATCAGGTCGGTGAAGCGGTCCACCAGCGCGGGGTCGATGCGTTCGGCCCCGACGATGACCGCCCGGGCGCGGGACAGGTCCGCGCCTTCCAGGTCGGCGTGGCCGATCCTGTCGACGATGCGCTGCAGGCCGAACGCCGGGGTCGCGGTGATCGTGGCGGGCTGGTCGACCCGGTTGGCGTCGAAACGGGTGAGGTACGACAGCGGGTGGCGCAGGAACGTCTCGGGCCTGCACACCGCCAGCCGGTTGTTGCCGGACACCGGCACCACCAGGCAGCCGATGAGTCCCATGTCGTGGTGCATCGGCAGCCAGGAGCACCAGGAGTCGTCGCGGCCCGCGCGCTCCCAGGCGCGGATCGCGGCGGTGTTGGCGTCGAGCGCGGCGTGGCTTATCCGCACTCCGCGGGGCCGGCCCGAGCTGCCCGAGGTGAACTGGACGAGGGCCTGCTCGCACGGGGCGCGTCGGGCGGGCTCGGCCGCGGCGAGGTCCTCCAGGAGCAGGACGCGGGTACGTGATCCGGCCTCGGCGAGCACGCCCACGGCGTAGTCGTGGTGGGCGGCGTCCACGACCACGGCGTCGGCGTCCACGGCCGTGACGACGGCGCGCACGTGCGCGCGGGCGGCGTCGCCGGACATCCGGGTCGGGGGCGCCAGTACGCTCACCACGCAGCCGGCGGCCTGCACCCCGTAGAAGGCGGCGACGAGGTCCGGGCCGGTGGAGCACAGCAACGGCACGACCGCCCCGCGTGGTACACCCTCCCCGATCAGGCCACCCGCTGTCCGGCCTGCCGCGTCGGCGAGTTCGGAGTAGGGCCGGTAGGTGTGGGAGGTCTCGTCGAAAATCTCCACCCCGGTGTCGTCGCGGGGTGCGTCGAGCCAGTTCAGCGTGTGGGGTCGGCTCATCCGTCACTCCTTGGCGGGCGTCCCGGCGGCCGGGATCTCATCGACGACGCTGGCGACGATAGAAGCGACAGCGGTGGCCGCCGCCGTCTCTTTCACGGCTCTGTTCGCCCCCGGCGGCACGAGCCGGTGGGCCCCGACACTGGCGGTCATGGACGAGTTCACACCGTGGAGCGACGAGGACGCCGCCCGCTACCGGGCCGCCGGGATCTGGCGCGGCGTGCCGCTGGGCGACGCGCTCACCGAGGCGGCGCTGACCTTCCCCGACCGGACCGCGGCCGTGGACCGCCGACGCCGCGTCACGCACGGCGAGGTGCGCGCCGAGGCCGACGAGATCGCCCGCGGTCTGCTGGCCCGGGGGCTGAAACCCGGCGACCGGTTCCTGGTCCAGCTGCCCAACGTGGTCGACTTCCTGACCGTCGCGGTGGGGATGTTCCGGGCGGGCGTCATCCCGGTGTTCGCGCTGCCGGGGCACCGGCAGAACGAGGTGCGGCACCTGGTCGAGGCTTCCGGAGCGGTCGGCTACCTGACCGCCGGCCGCTTCCAGGGCTTCGACTACCGCACCCTCGCCCACCACGCCGCCTCCCTGCCGGGCGTCCGCACGGTGATCGTGGCGGGCGACAGTGGGGACTTCACGCCCCTGGACCGGGTCCGCGCCCAGGGCGCCGACGGCGGCCCGCTGCCCGAGGTCGATCCCTCGGGTGTCGCGTTCCTGCTGCTCAGCGGCGGCAGCACCGGGAAGCCCAAGCTGATACCGCGCACGCACGACGACTACCTCTTCAACATCGCCGCCTGCGCACGGGCACTGGAGTTCGGCGCGGAAAGCGTGTACCTGGCGGCGAACCCGGCGGCGCACAACGCCGCCCTGGGCTGTCCGGGCGTACTCGGCGCCCTGCTGGTGGGCGGCACTGCGGTACTGGCCGCCAGTCCCTCCCCCGACGAGGTCTTCCCGCTGATCGAGCGGGAAGGGGTCACCCACACCACCGTGGTGCCCGCCCTCGCCGCGCTGTGGTCCAAGGTCGCCGCGAAGCGGCCCGTGGACATGAAGCGGGTCCTCCTTCAGGTGGGCAGCTCCAAGTTCGACGAGCAGGCGGCCAAGCGCGCGCAGTCCGCCCTCGGTTGCCGGATCAGCAACTGGTTCGGCATCGGAGAGGGCCTGCTCACCTACACGCGTCTGGACGACCCGGAGGAGGTGGTGCACGGCACCGAGGGCCGGCCGCTCTCCGATCTCGACGAACTCCGGCTGGTCGACGAGGAGTTGCGCGAGGTACCGGCGGGCGAGGTGGGTGAGTTGGTCACCCGCGGCCCGTACACCATCAACGGCTACTGGAACGCGCCCGAGGCGAACCGCACCTCCTTCACCCCCGACGGCTTCTTCCGCACCGGCGACCTGGCCAGGCTCACGCCCGAGGGCAACCTGGTCGTCGTCGGCCGCGCCAAGGACGTGATCAACCGGGGCGGCGAGAAGGTGTCGGCGGACGAGGTGGAGGGCCATCTGCGCAGCCACGAGGCCATCGACGACGCCGCGGTGGTGGCCCGGCCCGACGCGGAACTCGGCGAGGCCGTCCTGGCGTTCGTGGTCCCCGGCGGCGGCCTCGGGCAGGCGCCTTCGCTGGTGGAGATCAAACGCTACCTGGCGGGGAAGGGGCTGGCCGCGTTCAAGCTGCCCGACGAGGTGCGCGAGCTGCCGGTGCTGCCCCGGACCCCGGTAGGCAAGATCGACAAGGTGGCGCTGCGGGCGACGGCGGCATCCGGTTGACTCCCGCGACGGCTCCCTCCGGTGTGATCGGGACGCTGCTGCCGGCGTACGCGGCGGCCCGGGAGAGCGTGTGCGAGCTGAGCGGCCCGGAGCTCTTCGAGGCGGAACGGCGGCAGGTCGCCGACGCGTCGCCCGCGCGCCGCGCCGAGTACGCCACGGTGCGGCGCGTGGCGCGCGCCTGCCTGGCCGAGCTGGGCGTCGGGCCCGTTCCGCTGGTGCGCGGGGCCGGCGGAGCGCCCCGGTGGCCGGCCGGGACGGTCGGCTCCCTGACGCACTGCCGGGGCTACCGGGCGGCGGCCGCGGCACGTTCCCGGGACACCGACGGACTGGGCATCGACGCCGAACCGTGCGCGCCGCTGCCCGCCCGGGTGCTGTCCCACGTGGCCTCGGCGGCCGAGCGCGCCCACCTCGAAAAGCTGCGGGCGGCCGGATCGGACGTGCCGTGGTGCCGGCTGCTCTTCAGCGCCAAGGAGGCGTACTACAAGGTCTGGTATCCCGCCATGGGGTGCTGGCTGGGCTTCGACGACGCCGAGGTCGTCTTCGAACCCGGCTGCGGTTCCGGCACGTTCGAGGTGCGGCCGGTTTCGGGCGGCGTCCGCCGCGCCCGCCGGGCGGACGCGTCCTTCGACCCGGTCGCCACCGGCTTCCCGGCCCTGCGCGGACGCTGGGCCGCCGGCGCGGGCGTCGTGGTGACCGCGCTCGCCGCGCCGACGGGCTCCCTGCCCCGTCCGCCGGTCAGGCCCTACACGGGACGCACCGCCACCGGCACGCTCCGGTGGGCCCAGTAGGGGAACCGGAAGCCGCCCGCGCTGGGCTCCCACACGCCCTCGCCCGCCGACTCGATGTCCGCGAAGCGGGCGACCAGCCGCTCGAAGACCACCGCCCCCTCCACCCGCGCCAGTGCCGCGCCCAGGCAGTGGTGCACTCCGCCGCCGAAACTGAGGTGCGGGTTGGGCGACCTGGTCAGGTCGGCCCGGGCAGGGTCGTGGAACACCCGCTCGTCGTGGTTGGCGGAAGCGAGCAGCAGCACCACCACCCGTCCCTTGCGGAGCGTCAGTCCGGCGATCTCGATCGGTTCGAGGACAAGCCGCGTGGTCGCGTGGATCGGCGCGTCGTAGCGCATGAACTCCTCCAGGGCGGTGCCGACGACGCCCGGATCGGCCCACAGCTGCCGCCGGGTGTGCGGCTGCCGGACGAGGAGGTCGCCACCGGTGGCGATGGCGTTGGTGGTCGTCTCGAAACCCGCGTAGTAGACGAACAGCGCGTTGTCGATGATCTCCTCGTCGGTCAGCGGCTCCTCGCCGTCCCTGACCGCGGCGAGCATCCGCGACAGCAGGTCCTCGCCCGGGCGTCGCCTGCGCTCGCGGACCAGCCCGGCCACGTACTCCCGCAGCTCGACCACGGCGCCGTGCGCCTCACGCTGTTTGTCCGGCGGGATGAAGACCGCGAAGGCCTGGGCGAGCGAGGTGGAGAGGCGGGCGATCTCGTCCCGGTCGGGGCGGGGGATGTCCAGCAGTTCGCTCATCACCGCCATCGGTACGGGCACGGCCAGGTCGGCGACGAGGTCGAAGCGGCGCTCTTCGGCGAACCGGTCCAGCAGGCCGTCGACGAGCCGGGCGATCGGCTCGCGCAGACCGCGCACCATCGCCGGACTGAGCGACTTGACCAGCAGCCGGCGCAGCCGCGTGTGGTCGGGCGGGTCGCGGTCGACGACGATGCGCCGCAGGTAGTCGTTGGCCGGCCCCTCACCCACCGAGACCGCCTGGTACTCCTCGGGGAACTCCCGGCCGAGCCGGGGGTCGCGGAGCAGCGCTGAGACCTCCTCGTGCCGGGGGAAGACCCACTGTCCCGGGCCGCCCCGGCAGACCGGGCCGTGGTCGCGCAGGCGGCGGTAGACCGGGTACGGGTCACGCACGGCGCGCGCGTCGTCCAGCAGGAAGCGCGGCATGTTCAGCACGGTGTCCAACGCTGCGTCACCTCCCGGCACCCTCGGGTGCACGGCTCGGGTCCGGTGGTTCCCCTGGCCCGCCCAGTCTGCGAGCCCGGTGCGGAAGGGCGGACGGCGGTGAAGGACTGGCGACAGGTTCCCGCGCTCCCGCTCCCGAACTGACAGGCTCACCGCACACCACGCCCACGCCACCGGAGGTGCCGGACGCATGCGAGAGCTGCCCGTCAAGTTCGACTCCCGCGATCCTGCCGTGGTCGCGGACCCCTACCGCGTGTACGCCGGTCTCCGCGCTGCCGGCCGACTTGCCCGCGGCGCGGCCGGCCAGTGGGTGGTCTCGCACCACGAGGACGTCAGCCGGCTGCTCAAGGACCGCCGGCTCGGGCACGAATACCCGCCGGAGTACCACGAGTTCTCCACCGGGGCGGGGCCCGCCAACGAGTTCCTGAAGCGGATCGTGCTGGACCAGGACGCGCCCGCGCACACCTTCCTGCGGGGGATCATGCAGCGTTCGTTCAGCCCCGGGCTGATGCGCAGGCTGGAGGACTACGTCGCCACGCAGGTGGACCGGCTGATGGCCGAGGCCCAGGAGCGGGCGGGCTCCGACGGCCTGCTCGACGTGGTGACCGACCTGGCCTTCCCGTTGCCGGTCACCGTGGTCTGCGAACTGATCGGCATCCCGGACGTGGACCGGGCCGCCGTGCGCCCGTACGCGGTGGAGCTGGCGAAGGCGTTCGCCCTGTACGTGCCTCCCGAGGAGCGCGCGGCCGCGCACGAGGCGGTGGCCTGGCTCCGCGACTACGTCTCGGGGCTGGTCGACGAGCGGGCCAGGCGACCCGCCGACGACCTGATCAGCAATCTGCTCGCCGCCCGCCGCACGAATCCCGGCTTCGACCGGGAGACGCTGGTGGACAACGTGGTCTTCCTGTTCTTCGCGGGCTTCGAGACCACCACCAACCTGATCTCCACCGCCTTCTCCGCACTGCTGGAACACCCTGACCAGTTGGCCCTGCTGCGCGACCGGCCGGAGCTGGCGGTTCCGGCGGTGGAGGAGTTCCTGCGCTACGACGCGCCGATCCAGGCGACCGCGCGCTACGTGAAGGAAGCGGTCGAGATCGACGGCCGCACCGTGCGCGCGGGCCGCATCCTGGTGCTGCTGCTCGGTTCCGCCAACCACGATCCGGCCCGCTTCACCGACCCCGAGCGGCTCGACATCACACGCGACCCCAACCCGCACGTGAGCTTCGGCGGCGGTGTGCACCACTGCCTGGGCGCGGCACTGGCCCAGGTGGAGGGGCGCGCGGTGCTGCGGTGGCTCGCGCACGCCCCCGCCACACCGGCCGCGGCGGGCGCCGTCGAGCGGCGGCCCAGCACCACCTTCCGCGCCTACCGCAGCATCCCGGTCAGGCTGGAGCCCGCCGCGCGACCGAGGGTGGCACCCTCGGCCTGACCCCCGTCGCACGGAGTCCCCACGGCCCCGCGGACCCGGACGACCCGGCTAACGGCCCGGGCCCCCTCAGCGGTCCCGCCGGGGCGCGGCGAGGCTGAGCGCGGTGGCCGTCAGTGCCTCGCTCTGCTCCGACAGGCCGGTGCGCCGACAGGCGGCGGCAAGACCGAGCAGTTCCGTCCTGAAGACCTCGGTCTCCCTCGGGCCGGCGGCCACGCCGTCGTACTCCCCGCTGTCCTCCTCCCCGTTCTCCACTTCGCCGAGGACATGACAGCCTTCCGACGTCAGGACGAACCGCAGGTTGCGCGCGAGCTGCGCGGCCGGCCCGAAGAACTCCTCCTGCCGGGAGCCGCACAGCACCGCCAGCATCGCGGGCGACTCCCGCTCGCAGATCTCCGTCGCCTCCTTCCGGCTGTTGATCTCGGGGAGATGCGGGGCGGTCTCGTGACCGGCAGCGGTCCTGTCGTCCGGCCGGCCGAGCAGGAGGCGGCTCCGGGCGCTGACCGCCAGGTGGTAATCGAGCAGCCGACGGAGCGCGGAGCGCCGCTCGCCGCTGCGCAGGAGCTGCTCGAACTCCTCCGTACCCGCGGTGACACCGGCCACGAGCACGTGCAGCGAGTAGCGGCCGATGCAGGGCTGTTCGAGGAGGTTCACGTCGAGCAGTTCCTCCAGCAGCAGTTCGGCCTCGGTCGAGCCGGTGCCGAGCAGGGCGGCCGCCTCGTAGGCGTCCACGCTCGCGTCGGGCACCAGTGCCAGCACGCACAGGGCGTGACGCTGCGCCTCGGTCAGCCCGTCGAAGGAGAGCCGCAGCACCGACCGGACGCTCCGGTCGCCCGCCTGGAGTTCGAAGGTGCGTCTCCGCACGTCGCCGAGGCGCTCCACCAGGTGGGACAGCGTCCATGTGGGGCGGCTGCGCAGCTTGGCCGCGGCCAGGCGCAGCGCCAGCGGAAGTCCGCCGCAGTGCGCGATCAGCCGTTCGGTCGCCTCGGGGTCCAGCTCGTCCCCGAGCAGCCTCTGAACGAGTGTGCGGGAGTCACCCGCGCTCATCCGGGATACCGGGCAGGGCTCGGTGCCGTCGAGGCCGTAGAGACGACGGCGGCTGGTGACCAGGGCGAGGGAACCGTTGCCCGGCGGCAGCAGCGGCACGACCTGCGCCTCGCTCGCGGCGTTGTCGAGCAGCAGCAGGACCCTCGAATCGGCCAGCCGGGCACGCCATATGGCAATCCGACAGTCCAGCTCCGCCGGGATGTTCGCGGCCTCGGTCCCCAGTGAGCGCAGCAACACCTGGAGCACCTCGGCGGGTTCGCGGGGCCCCTCGTTCGGGCTGAACCCGTGCAGGTCGACGTAGAACTGCCCGTCGGGGTAGTCCTGGGCCAGTTGGTGGGCCGCGTGCAGGGCGAGGGCCGTCTTGCCGATGCCGCCCATGCCGTCGACGCAGATCAGCAGCGGCCCCGAGCCTCGAGAGCCCGCCCGGGCGGTCCGCAGCAGAGCGTCCAGCTCTTCCCGGCGGCCGACGAAGTCGGTCAGCCCGTGGGGCAGGGTGCAGGTGGCTCGGGCCCGTGCCTCCGGGAGCCGCGGTGCCACGTGTCGTCTACCCGCGTCATGCTGCGTCGTGGCGGGGTGCGGCTCGTAGTGGCGGGGCGGGGCTCCCGCGTGCAGGTAGGCGAACGTTTCTCCTCGCAGCACCGCTTCGTGCACCTGGGCCAGCGAATGATCGGGGTCGATGCCGAGTTCGTCACGGAGCAGGGTGCGGATCTCGGCGTACTCGGCGAGCGCGTCGGCCTGCCTTCCCGAGAGGGACAGCGCGAGCATGAGCTGCGCACGCAGGTCCTCCGCGAGCGGGTGCTGCGCCACCAGGTCCCGAAGGTCCTCTATCACCAACGCCGGTGGCGACGAGCGCAGTCGCAGCGCGATCAGTTCCTTCTGCACCGCGAGCCGTCGCTCCTCGACCACTCGCACGGCCGCGCGGATCAGGCCGCTCTCCAACTCGTCGCCGTCGACGACGTCGGCCGCGACCTGGCCGCGGAAGAGGGACAGGGCCGCCTGGAGCTCCCGGATCACCTGGGGTTCGTCGGCTCCGTCCTCCACGAGCTTCCGGACCCGTAAGCGGCGTTGGTTGAACTCCACGAGGTCGGACTCGGTCGCGCCGACGTTCAGCCGGTAGTTCGGGCCGTCGGTGAGCAGGTAGTCGCCCGCACCCGGTATCGCCTGGCGAAGTTGGGCGACCGCCTTCCGCACCTGGTTCGAGGCGGTCGCCGGGCAGCACGAGCCCCAGACCGCCTTGGCGAGCCGAGGGGTGCTGAGCACCTCGCCGGGGGAGAGCATCAGGACCGCGAGCACGCGGCGCGCCACGGTGCTCGGCAGACGGATGGAGGAGTCCCCGCAACGTACCGCGACCGACCCCAGCACCTGAAAGCGCAGACCTCCTTCTCGCGACGTCATGCGGCAGGCTCACAGACCGCGTGCCGGGCCGTCCGCCGTTCCCCCGCGACGGCGGGTGCCGGACGCCGGAGGCACGCCGGCGGATCCGACGCGCCCCGCGCGGAGGCGCGCACGTGCGGTCGCCCTGGTCTCTCGGTTGGGGACGTGGCGTCCGCGGATCGCGGCACCCGCGATCCGGACACCACACAAACGGACTTCAGGCCGTCCATCCATTCCTCCTCGGACCGAGCCGGGACTGAAACTCAGCCCATGACCTGCTGATCAGCTAGCCCACGCCGTCGGGTAGTAAGCCCGGAAGTGTCTAAAATCTTAGTATTAAGGTGGGACTCTGCGCCGTGAAACGGGACGATGCCGGACGGCGTCTCCTCGGATGGTGCGGTCGATCAGGACTGCGGACAGTGCGGATGTCTGCCCCGGGGTGTGCGCCCGCAGTCGGCGACCACTCCTGAACACGTGTCGGGTCATCGCGTAAGCCTCCCGGGCGAACAGCCCGTTCACCCGTAAGAGGACACGATGACCTTGCCCCAGTCTGACCCGATGCGACCGCCTGCGTCACTACGTGCGGCCGAAGGAGTTGAGTCGATCATGGTGTCCCGCGAGCGGTCCCCGCGGGACACCATCGGGCCGGGGAAGCCGAAGCCGACAGGGCGACACCACCGCCGACCGCCGACTGTGCCACCCTGGCGCTACCTCGACACCATCTCGACACCATCCCGGCGACAAGCGCCGCACACCACCCTCCCCC
>NZ_VJYK02000111.1 GCF_007097205.2 Streptomyces alkaliterrae | reverse complement strand
GGTGTGGTGGGAGGGCGGGCCGTGGACGGCCCGGACCAGTTCGTCGGCGATCTGCTCGAGATCCGACGCGCGGTGGCGGTCGAAGACCTCGCGGAGCCGTGCCCAGCCGGTCTCGGCGTCGTGTCCGCCGGTCTCGATCAGGCCGTCGGTGCAGACCAGCAGGGTCTCGCCGGGTTCCAGGACCAGACGGGTGGTGGGGTAGTCGCCCTCGGCGCCGCCGCCGGTGAGGCCGGGGCCCGGGGTGATGCCGAGCGGCAGGCCACCGGCGGTGGGGCGGAGCATCAGGGTGCCGTCGGTGAGGAGGACGGCCGGGTCGAGGTGGCCGGCGCGGGCGATGTCCATGGTGCCGAGCAGCGGGTCGGCCTCGATGTAGAGGCAGGTCGCGAAGCGGTCGTCGGCGGGTTCGCCGTCCGGGGCGCCGGCGGCGGCGGAGGACGCCATGCCGGCCAGGAAGCGGGAGGCCCGGGACAGTACGGCCTCCGGGCGGTGGCCCTCGGCGGCGTAGGCGCGCAGCGCGATCCGCAGCTGCGACATGATGCCGGCCGCCCGCACGTCGTGGCCCTGCACGTCGCCGATGACCAGCGCGGTCCGGCCCGAGGGCAGCGGGATCACGTCGTACCAGTCGCCGCCGACCTGGAGGCCGCCGCCGGTGGGGATGTAGCGGGCGGCGACCGTGAGGCCCTTGACGTCGGGCGCGCCGGCGGGCCGCATGGTGCGCTGGAGGCCGTCGGCGAGCTCCCGTTCGCTCTCGTGCAGGTAGGCGCGGCTGAGCGCTTGGGCGAGCATCCGCGCGACGGTGGTGAGCACGGCCCGCTCGTCGGGGCTGAACGCGGCGGGCTGGGAGAACGCCGCCATCCAGGCGCCGGTCGTGCGGCCGGCGACGACCAGCGGCAGGAACGCCCACGACTGCCGCTGGAAGCGTTCGGCGAGCGGCCAGGTCGTCGGATAGCGGCGCTGGTACTCGGTGGGGCTGGTGATGTAGACGGCCCGGCCGCTGCGGACCACGTCGGCGGCCGGGTACGGCGTCTCCAGCGGCATGTCGAGGAACGGCAGCTCGTCGCCGTCGCCGTGCCCGTGGTGGCCGATGACCGACAGCCGGTCGCCGTCGACCCCGAAGACGGCCAGGCCGTCGGGGCTGAAGCCGGGCATGGAGAGCGCGGCGGCGACGCGCAGCACCTCGCTGGTGGAGCGGGCCTCGGCGAGCGCCCGCCCGGCGTCCAGCAGGAACGCCTCCCTCGAGCGGCGCCAGTCGCCGGTGACCTGGGTCTGGCCCTCGGAGGGCTCGGCGACCTCCGTCACCGTCCCGACCAGCGTGAACGGCGCGGAGTGCCGGCCACGGCCCGGGTCGCCGCGCGGTTTGAGCCGGGTGCGTACGGTGCGCAGCACCGCGCCCTCGCCGTCCACCACCCGCATCATGGCCTCGGCGATCCGCCCCTCGGCGATGGCCAGCGTGATGATGCCGTTCAGTTCGACGTAGTCGACGACGTGGAAGCAGGCCCGAAGCGTGGACTCGGCGGTCCGCACCGGCCGGGTCGGCTCGGTGGACAGCCCGAGGAGGCGCGCGGCCGTGGCATCGAGAATGATCTGCCGGGCCGCGTGGTCCCAGGTCCAGATGCCGGTCCCGGTGGCGGCCAGCACGTCCTCGGTGCGCATACGCCCCACTTTATGGACAAGGTCCCGGTCGCGCCCGGCAGCGACCGCCGGGCGGTACCCTGATAGGCGGCTCACGCCGGATCCGCCACGCGCAGGATCCGCCCACCGGATCCCCGCCGGCCCGGCCGGCCGATCCGCCGACCCGAACCCACTACCTTGGATGAACTGATGCACCGGTACCGGTCCCACCACTGCGGCGAGCTTCGCGCGCAGGACATCGACACCGACGTCCGGCTGAGCGGCTGGCTGCACAATCGGCGCGACCTGGGCGGCATCCTGTTCATCGATCTCCGTGATCACCACGGTCTGGTCCAGCTGGTGGCCCGCCCGGGTACGGCCGCGAACGAGGCGCTGAGCTCGCTCAGCAAGGAGAGCGTCGTCCGCGTCGACGGCCGCGTCGTCGCCCGTGGCGCGGAGAACGTCAACCCGGAGCTGCCGACCGGCGAGATCGAGATCGAGGTGAACGAGGTCGAGGTGCTCGGCGCGGCCGACCAGATCCCGTTCACGATCAACACCGAGGACGGCGTCAACGAGGAGAAGCGGCTCGAGTACCGCTTCCTCGACCTGCGCCGCGAGCGCATGCACCGCAACATCATGCTGCGCACCGCCGTGATCTCGGCGATGCGGCAGAAGATGACGGCTCTCGGCTTCAACGAGATGGCCACCCCGATCCTGTCCGCGACCTCGCCCGAGGGCGCGCGTGACTTCCTGGTGCCGTCCCGGCTGCACGCCGGCCGCTTCTACGCGCTGCCGCAGGCGCCGCAGCAGTTCAAGCAGCTGCTGATGATCGCCGGCTTCGACCGCTACTTCCAGATCGCCCCCTGCTTCCGGGACGAGGACGCTCGCGCCGACCGCTCGCCGGGCGAGTTCTACCAGCTCGACGTCGAGATGAGCTTCGTCGAGCAGGAGGACGTCTTCCAGGTCATCGAGAAGGTGATGACCGAGCTGTTCCACGAGTTCGGCGGCGGCCGCGAGGTCACCACGCCGTTCCCGCGCATCCCGTTCCGCGAGGCCATGCTGCGGTACGGCTCCGACAAGCCGGACCTGCGCGCCCAGCTGGAGCTGGTCGACGTCACGGACGTGTTCGCCGGCTCCGACTTCAAGGCGTTCGCCGGCAAGCACGTCCGCGCGCTGCACGTCCCGGACACCGCCGACCAGCCGCGCAAGTTCTTCGACCAGATGGGCGACTTCGCCGTCGAGCAGGGCGCGAAGGGCCTGGCCTGGGTGCGCGTCGGCGACGACAGCTCGCTGACCGGCCCGATCGCCAAGTTCCTCACCGAGGAGAACGTCAGCGCGCTGCTGACCGCGCTCGGCGCCAAGCCCGGCTCGGCGATCTTCTTCGGCGCGGGCGACTTCGACGAGGTCTCGAAGATCATGGGCGCGGTCCGGGTCGAGGCCGCCAGGCGCGCCGGTCACTTCGAGGAGAACGTCTTCCGCTTCTGCTGGATCGTCGACTTCCCGATGTTCGAGAAGGACGAGGAGACCGGGAAGATCGAGTTCTCGCACAACCCGTTCTCCATGCCGCAGGGCGGCCTCGACGCCCTGGAGAACATGGACCCGCTGGACATCCTCGCCTGGCAGTACGACATCGTCTGCAACGGCATCGAGCTGTCCTCCGGCGCCATCCGGAACCACGAGCCGGAGGTCATGTACAAGGCGTTCGAGATCGCCGGCTACTCCCGTGAGGACGTGGAGCGGGAGTTCGGCGGCATGCTGCGGGCGTTCAAGTTCGGCGCCCCGCCGCACGGCGGCATCGCGCCGGGCGTGGACCGCATCGTGATGCTGCTCGCCGACGAGCCGAACATCCGCGAGACGATCGCCTTCCCGCTGAACGGCAACGCCCAGGATCTCCTCATGGGCGCCCCGAGCGAGGTGGAGGAGGCGCGGCTGAAGGAGCTGCACCTCACGATCCGCAAGCCGCAGGCGAAGTAGCCCCGGCGGCGCACGACGCAGACGGCGAAGGCCGGCTCCCGCTTCCCGGGGGCCGGCCTTCGCCGTGTGTGTCGTTGCGTGGTGACGGGCCTCGCCGGCGCCGGTCAGGCCGCCGGGTCCGCGCCGAAACGCTCGCGGTAGGCGGCCAGGTCGTCCTCGGTGATCTTGGCGAAGAGCACCGGCGGCACGGTGAACGGGGTGCCGGCCGGCACGGCGTCCAGCGCGGCGGCGGCCTCGTGGTCGACCCAGGTCGCCGTGTCGTCGTCGAGGTCGAAGGCCTGGCGCATGGACTGGGCGGAGGCGGGGATGAAGGGCTCGGAGACGACCGAGTAGAGGTGGATCAGGTTCATCGCGGTGCGCAGGGTGAGCGCGGCGGCGTCCTGGTCGGTCTTGATCTCCAGCCAGGGGGCCTTCTCCTCCAGGTAGGAGTTGCCCGCGCTCCACAGCGCGCGCAGCGCCTGCGCGGCCTTGCGGAACTGCAGCGACTCCATGTGCTGCTCGTACTCGCCGAGCAGCCGGCTGATCTCGGCGCCCAGCTTGCGTTCGGCGTCCCCGGCCTCGGCGCCGGCCGGCACCTCGTCGCCGAACCGCTTGCGGGAGAAGGACAGCACCCGGTTGACGAAGTTGCCGAGGGTGTCCGCCAGGTCCTTGTTCACCGTGGCGGAGAACAGCTCCCAGGTGAAGCTGGTGTCGTCGGACTCCGGGGCGTGCGAGATCAGGAAGTAGCGCCAGTAGTCGGCCGGCAGCAGTTCGAGGGCCGCGTCGGTGAAGACGCCGCGCCGCTGCGAGGTGGAGAACTTGCCGCCGTAGTACGTCAGCCAGCTGAACGCCTTGACGTAGTCGACCTTCTTCCACGGCTCGCGGGTGCCGAGCTGGGTGGCGGGGAACATCACCGTGTGGAAGGGGACGTTGTCCTTGGCCATGAACTCCGTGTACCGGACGTCGGAGGCCGCGTCGCCGTACCACCAGGACTGCCAGTCCCGGTTGGCCGGGTCCTGGTCCGCCCACTCCTTCGTGGCGCCGATGTACTCGATCGGGGCGTCGAACCAGACGTAGAACACCTTGCCCTCGGCGGCCAGTTCGGGCCAGGCGTCGGCCGGCACCGGCACGCCCCACTCCAGGTCGCGGGTGATGGCCCGGTCCTGGAGGCCTTCGGTGAGCCACTTGCGGGCGATGGAGGACGCCAGTGTCGGCCAGTCGCCGCCGACCTCGTCGATCCACGCCTCGACCTCGCCGGCCAGCGCGGACTGGAGGAGGAAGAGGTGCTTGGTCTCGCGTACCTCCAGCTCGCTGCTGCCGCTGATCGCCGAGCGGGCGTCGACGAGGTCGGTCGGGTCGAGGACCCGGGTGCAGTTCTCGCACTGGTCGCCGCGCGCCTTGTCGTAGCCGCAGTGCGGACAGGTGCCGACGATGTAGCGGTCCGGCAGGAAGCGGCCGTCGGCGAGCGAGTACACCTGGCGGATCGCGCGCTCCTCGATGAAGCCGTTCTCCTTCAGGCTGCGGGCCACCCGCTGGGTGATCTCCACGTTCTGCGGGGAGGAGCTGCGGCCGAAGTAGTCGAAGCGCAGTCCGAAGCCGTCGTACACGGCCTTCTGTGCGTCGTGCTGCTGGGCGCAGAAGTCGGCGACGGGCAGTCCGGCTTCCTTCGCGGCCAGCTCGGCCGGGGTGCCGTGCTCGTCGGTGGCGCAGATGTACAGCACGTTCTCGCCGCGCTGGCGCAGGTAGCGCGCGTAGACGTCGGCCGGGAGCATGGACCCCACCATGTTGCCCAGGTGCTTGATCCCGTTGATGTAGGGAAGGGCGCTGGTGATGAGGTGTCGAGCCATTGCGGCTGCTCCCAAGTCGGTTACCGTGAGTGACTGTCGGCTCGGAAAGAGCCGGCTCGTATGGTATCCGAGCCGCTCGACACGCCCGCGCGTGATTTCCGGGCCGGGGCCGGGCTGGGCCGGCGCGGCGCCGGGCGGCGCCGGACCGGGTCAGCCGGTGCGTAACGCGGCCGTGGCGGGCAGCCGCAGCGGGACCCGGGCGGCGGCGGCCGGGTGCAGGGCGTGGGCGGTCGCGAGCAGCCGCACGGCGTGGGCGACGGAGGCCAGCGTCGTGTGCCGGTGCCAGCCGGGGTAGGTGCGGCCCTCGAAGTCGCGGACGCCGACCTCGTCGGTGAGGTCCACCAGGTCGCGGTCGACGCGGCGGGTGAGCTTGGTGAGCCGCAGCAGGACGCCGGCGGGGGCGTCGACGAGGTCGGTGAGCCAGAAGCGGGCGGGCCGCCCGCCGGCCTTGTCCCACTCGCCGACCAGGACCAGCGGCCGTTCGCCGCCGGCGGCGCGGCGGACCGTGCCGCCGGTGAGGTTGACGGGGACCTTCGCGACGAGGCTGGTGCGGACGAGCCCGGAGGCCGGGTCGGTCCACTCCACCGCGCGCCGCAGCCGGTGGACGGCGGACATCACGTGGTGGGCGGCGACGGTCCGGCGGCGGTAGCCGGACAGCGCGATGTCGGCGGGGGTGCCGACGTCGGTGTCCGCGCCGATCCGCACGACAAACGGCAGCCCGGCGGCGCTGAGCACGCTGACGGCGGCCGTGGAGGCGCCGCCGGGAGCGCCGTGCGGGGCGTCGCCGGGGCGGTGGGTGGGGCGGTCGGTGGGGAAGAGGTCGACGACGATCGGGCGGCGGGTCAGCCCCCAGCCGGCGGCGACCTCCAGGGCGGTGTTCGCGGCGGCGCCGTCGGGTGTGAGGCGGGGTTCGTCGTCGGGGATGCCGCCCTCCCGCCGCCGGGTGGGGCTGTCGAGCCATTCGGTGGGGATCTGAAGCCGCCAGTTGACCGGTGCGCCGGCAACCTCGTTGGCCAGCCAGAGGCCGTGTGCCTCCTGGCAGTTGACGGGACTGCCCAGCCCGGGCAGCGTGCGTCTGGCGACGCCGACGGAGTGCGAGCCGGCCTTGGGGATGACCAGGGGGCGCACCACCCAGGCCGTCGGCCGGAGCGCGCTCTCCATGTGCCGCGCGAGCGCCGCCCGGACGTCCGCCCACGGCCAGGTCGAGCAGCTGACGAAGTGCTGGAGGCTCTGCTCGACGGCGGCGGTGCTGGGGTGGTCGTCGGCGTCGCCGCGGGTGCGCGCGGCGATCTTGCGGATGGACTTCCGGCCGGGGACGGTGAGCAGCCCGAGTACGTACTGCTCTGCCTTCCGCCGCTGGTCGCTGCGTCGCAGCGACGCGAACACGGTAGGGCACAGCTCACGGGCCACGGCCTCCGAGCCGACGTCTCTGACGGTCGACACTCGTGCGTTCACAACGTCCCCCTTGCCTGTTCCGGACAGGGCCGGGGAACCGCTGTTCCCCGTCGCGTGGGCCGCGGAGCCGATTTACGGCATGGCGAGAGGTGGAAGCTCCGCGAGGTGTGCAACAGAGGAGACTGTAACAAACCGACCTGTCAGTTTGTAGCGGTCGGAAGCGGGCCTTCCATCCGATGTGAGCACGGAGTGCCCGCTTCTACCCGGTTCGCGCGTCGCTCCCTGGGTCGCCGCACCGCTTTGAACTGGGATAACGAGGTGTATCGCAGATTCGGGCGGACCTCGTCGTGGCTCCGTCGCTCGGGTGGCGGATGGATGGCCGGTCGGCGAACGCGTGCACGTTCGCCGGAATTGACATACCGTTTAGGCTGTTTTACTGCAGGCAGAGAGCGTCCCTCCCCGGCTCCCAGGTGGGTCGGGACGGCCGAAGGAAGACCCATGAGACAGGAGAGGGCGGAGCGGACCCGGTCCGCGCTGGTGATGTCCGCGGCCGGACAGTTCGACCGGCAGGGCTACGAGCGCACGACCCTCGCGGACGTCAGCCGGCGTGCCGAGGTCAGCAAGGGCGCGCTGTCGTTCCATTTCGCCAACAAGGCGGAACTGGCCGACACGGTCCAGTCCTTCGGGTGCGCCAAGGCGAGTGTCTGGCTGGCCCGGCTGAGGGAGCGCGAACAGCCGGCGCTCCAGACGCTGGTCGACATGACCCACCTTGTCGTCCGGCAGCTCCGCGAGGACGAGTTGACGCGCGCCGGGGTGCGGCTGACCAACGAGCGCGAGACGCCGTGCGAGTCACCGCTGCATCTGCCGGCGGTCTGGCAGGCGGCGTTCCGGCGGGTCGCCTCGGACGCCGCCGCGGACGGAAGCCTCTCGCCCGGGCGCTCCTCCCGCACGGTCGCCGCGCTGGCGCTCTCCCTGGTGATGCACGAGCAGATCAGGTCGCGCAAGGTGGGCGACGAGGCACACGGGCGGTTGGCCGACATGTGGTCGTTGCTGCTCCCGTCGCTGGCCGGTCCGCACGCGTGCGGACCGCTGCGGCCCGGCGGCGGCGACCAGATCGGCGTTCTGCCGGTCAGCGGGTGGCGCTGACACGAAGGCGCCCCGCCCCGAAGTTCGGGGCGAGGCGCTAGACCGGCGCGCGTGGGGTCAGGCCTTGATGCCGACGAAGCGGCCCATGGTGGCCGCCGCGTGGTCGACGAACGCGGCCGGGTCCTCGCCGAACGCGGCGATGTGGCCGAAGACGGAGAAGCCCGTCATGCCGAAGAGCTGCGTCCAGGCGACGAGCAGTCGGCCGATGACCAGCTCGGGCAGCCCCTCGGCCATGCCCTCGGCCAGTCCGCGCACCGCCGCCGCCACCGGCTCGGGCAGCGGTTCCGGTTCGCCGGAGGTGAGCGCGTCGGCCTCGGCGGCGTCCCGCAGGGAACCGATGAGGGCGAACGCGGTACGGGCGCCGGCCACCATGGTCTCCGGCGGGGCGTCGTACCCGGGGATGTTGGTGCCGTAGATCAGCTCGTACTCGTACGGGTTGTCGGTCGCCCAGTCGCGGACGGCGCGGCACACGGCGACCCAGCGGTCCAGCGGCTGCGCCGCCGACTCGCGGGCCTGCGCCAGCGCCTGTTCGGCGCGCTCGCCCATACCGTCGTAGGCGTCGACCACCAGCGCGGTCAGCAGATCGTCGCGGGTGGCGAAGTGGACGGCGAACTCGTCATCGGACAGGCCGAGTTCGGCGCGTACGGAGTCGGGGGTGAGGACAAGCGCGCCGCGCTGGTGCAGCTGCCGGGTCGCCTCCGCCTTGATGGCGGCCGGGTTGGTGGTCATGCCCCCACCGTGCACGCCGGGCGGGGCGGTCGCCACCGCCCCGCCCGGACTTCGTCACCTCGCGGTACCCGGCGTCCACACCGCCGACCGGACCGTCACCCCCAGTCGGCGGACACGCCCGTCGTACGCGGCCCGAGCAGCCGCACGGTGACCGCGACGGTCACCATGGCCAGCGCGACCGCGGTGAACAGCCACACCGGTCCGGCGGCGTCCAGCACCGGCAGCAGCGCGAACGGGATCGCCGCCGCACTGAGCTTGGACAGCGAGTACGCGGTGCCCGACGCGCCGGCCCGGATGTCCGTGGGGTACTGCTCGGCCAGATACACGTGCGAGACGGTCGAGAACACGTTGCTGAGCAGGGTGAACGCCATGCCGAACGCGACGATGACGGGCGCGCTTCCGGCGAACGCGAAGCCCATCCCGCACGCCGCCATCAGCAGCGACGAGACCATTACCAGCATCCGCCGCTCCACCCGTTCCATGATCGGAACCGACAGCAGCGAACCGAGCGGATAGCCGAGGTAGGACATCGCGGCGAAGCCGATGCTCTCCAGCACGCCGAAGCCCTTGGCGCCCAGCACCAGCGGCGCGAGACTCCCGAAGCCGTAGTAGCCGACCACGGACAGCCCGCACAGCACCCACAGCATCACCGTGCGGCGGCGGAAGCGCGGACTGAACAGCTCCCGCAGCCCGGCGCCGCGCGTCGGAGCCCGCTTCGGCGCCGGGGCCGGCTCGGCCAGCTTCGCGCCGCCGGCCACGGCCTCGTTCTCCATGGCGGTGACGATGCGGTCGGCCTCGGCGTGCCGACCGCGTGTCTCCAGCCAGCGCGGCGACTCCACCATGCCGCGCCGCAGGATCCACACCACCGCCGCGCCGAGCGCGCCCAGCACGAACAGCCAGCGCCAGCCGTCGATGCCCAGCGGGGTCAGCGGCACCAGCCACAGCGCGGCGAAGCCGACCGCTGGCACCCCGCAGAAGCAGATCGTGTACGCCCATGCGGTGAACCGGCCGCGTTTGTTGGCCGGCAGCGTCTCCGACAGGTAGCAGTCGGACAGCGCCTGCTCGGCGCCGATGCCCATGCCCGCGATGAACCGGGTGACGATGAGCCACGCCGCGTTCGGCGAGAACGCGCCGAGCAGCGTGAAGAACGAGTACAGACCCAGATTGATCATGAAAGCGCGGCGGCGGCCGAACCGGTCGCCGACCCGCCCGAGGAAGATCGACCCGAAGAACTGCCCGAGGAACGCCGACGCCAGCGCCAGCTTCAGCGCGGTGCCGTCCATCGCGAACTCGGTCTGCACGACCTTGGCGATGGTGCCCGACAGGTTGTTGTCAAAACTGTCGAAGAACAGCCCGATGCCGATGACCAGGGTCAGCCTGCGGTGCGTGGGGGTGATCGGCAGCCGGTCCATACGGGGGCCGACGCCGGGCTTCTCACCGGCGGCCGCCTCCACGGCCTGAGGTGCGGGCGCCGCCGGCGCGGCGCCCGCTCGTTGGACGATCGACATCAGGACGCCTGCCCCGCTCTGATCGGGGCCGCCACCTCGTCGAGGAACGTCGCGACCTCACGGTAGGAGCGGAAGAAGCCGACCTCCTTGTACGGGATGCCGCGCTCGGCGCAGTACTCCATCGTCAACTCCCGCGCCCTGGGCAGACTGCGCTGCGGCATCGCGGGGAACAGGTGGTGCTCGATCTGGTAGTTCAGCCCTCCGTAGACGAAGTCCATCAGCCAGGACGGGCGGATGTTGCGGGAGGTGAGGACCTGGCGCTCCAGCCAGTCCAGCGTCTCCTCCTCGCCGTCCCGCAGCTCCATGCCCTTGTGGTTGGGTGCGAAGATCATGCCGAAGTAGACGCCCTGCGCGGCCTGTTGGACCACGATGAAGGCGACCGCCTGGAGCGGGGTCAGCACCCAGAACACCGCGCCGAGGTACAGCGCGGCGCGGGCGGCGATGATCGAGCCCTCCAGCACCGGCTGACGGATCTGCCGCCGCGCGATGTTCCGGTAGGCGGTCATCTGCATCTTGAACAGCTCGCACACGAGCAGCAGGAAGAACAGCACACCCTGGTGGCGCACGATGAAGCGCTGCCTGCGGGTACGGCTGGCGTACTGCTTGCGGTCGAAGATCGCGGTACGGCGACCGATGTCGGGATCGAGATCGAGGTGGTTGGGGTGCGAGTGGTGGCGGTTGTGGTGGTTCACCCACCAGCCGTAGCTGATGCCGTTGACGAAGTTCGCGTGGAACAGCCCCACCGCCGTGGCGAGCCGCTTGCTGCGGAACATCGCCTTGTGCCCGGCGTCGTGCCACATGAACGACGACTGGCCGCCGCAGAACCCCATCCAGACGGCGACCAGCAGCGTCCACCAGCTCGCGCCCACCAGGACGAACGCGGTGAGCCCGGCGACCAGCAGCGACGTGTTGAGGGCGAGCTTCCCGACGTAGTAGCGCGGCCGCAGATCGAGCAGGCCCTCGGCCTTGACCCGCCGCAGCAGCTCGGCGAACGTTGCGGACTGACCCGGTTCCGCACCGGGCGGCGCCCCCTTGGCGGGAGCGGTTGTACTTCTCTGCGCGGACTGCATAGAGGTGATCTCCTTGTGTCGCAGCGCCTGGGAGGAGGTCGCACCACGCTCGTCGCCCCACCTGATGGGGCGCTGACCCGCGCCTGACAGGTCGGCCCCTGGGACGCTGAATTCAGCCCGTCCGGCGTTTGAGGACAAGCGGCCGAAGGCTGCGACACGGGGTCTGGGGCGGAGCCCCAGGAAGCGGAAAGGGGCGGGGCCGGGGCTAGACCACCGGGGTGCCGCTCAGCTCGACGCCGGCCTCGCGCAGCGCCTCCAGGGCCGCGCGGGTCGTGCCGGGCGCGACGCCCGCCGTGAGGTCCAGCAGGACCCTCGTCCGGAACCCCTCCGCCGCCGCGTCCAGCGCCGTCGCGCGCACACAGTGGTCCGTGGCGATGCCGACGACGTCGACCTCCGTCACGTCGTGTCGGCGCAGCCACTCGGCGAGTGACGTGCCGTCCTCGTCCCGGCCTTCGAAGCCGCTGTACGCGGCGGCGTACTCGCCCTTGCTGAAGACGGCGTCGAGGGCGCCGGAGGCGACGGCGGGGGCGAAGTTCGGGTGGAAGCCGACGCCCTCGGTGCCGGCGACGCAGTGCGGCGGCCAGGTGGTGGTGAAGTCCGGTCGGCTGGAGAAGTGGTCGCCGGGATCGACGTGGTGGTCCCGGGTGGCCACGATGTGGCGGTAGCCGGTGGTGGCGGTGTCGGCGATCAGGTCGGTGATCGCCGCGGCGACGTCGGAGCCGCCCTGGACCGCGAGGCTGCCGCCCTCGCAGAAGTCGTTCTGTACGTCCACGACGATCAGTGCCCGGTGCATGGCGCACACCTTCCAAGGGGGGTTGTTACGGGACGAGGTAGCGGGTGGGGAGGACGGGTTCTCCGCGGGAGAGCTGGGTGGCGGAGAGCGGGAGGGCGGCGCGGGCCGCCCGGTGGCGTTCCCTGGCCGCCTCCAGCGGTTCGCGTGCCACGATCTCCCCGCCGCGTACCAGCTCCACGGACAGCTCCTGCCCGGCCAGCTCGGCCGGAACCTCACCGGTGCCGACGACTTCCGCCTCGGCGACGCCTTCGGCGTCCTGCCGGCGGGCCGCCCACTTCGCTCCCGCGATCGAGAGCTTCGCACCCATCGACTTCTTCGCGACCGGGACGAGGGGTGCGGCGCGGTCGGCGGACGCCGCGCGGGCGACCAGCTTGTAGACCATCGAGCAGGTCGGGTGGCCGCTGCCGGTGACCAGCTGGGTGCCGACGCCGTAGGCGTCCACGGGCGCGGCGGCGAGCGAGGCGATGGCGTACTCGTCGAGGTCGCTGGTGACGACGATGCGGGCGTCGCGGGCGCCGAGCTCGTCGAGCTGCTGGCGGACGCGGTGGGCGAGCAGCAGTAGGTCGCCGGAGTCGATGCGGACCGCGCCGAGCTCCGGTCCGGCGATCTCGACGGCGGCGCGGACGGCCTCGGTGACGTCGTAGGTGTCGACCAGCAGTGTGGTGCCGCGACCGAGAGAGTCGACCTGGGCGGTGAAGGCGTCGCGTTCGCTGTCGTGTACGAGTGTGAACGCGTGGGCGCTGGTGCCGACGGTGGGGATGCCGTAGCGGTAGCCGGCGGCGAGGTCGGAGGTGGCGTCGAAGCCGCCGACGTAGGCGGCCCGCGCGGCGGCGACGGCGGCCAGCTCGTGGGTGCGGCGGGCGCCCATCTCGACGAGCGTGCGGCCGCGCGCCGCGACCGCCATCCGGGACGCGGCGGCGGCGACGGCGGAGTCGTGGTTGAGGATCGACAGCACGACCGTCTCCAGGAGGACGCACTCCGCGAAGGTGCCCTCGACCCGGAGGATCGGCGAGCCGGGGAAGTACACCTCGCCCTCCGGATACCCGCTGATGTCGCCGCCGAAGCGGTAGTCGGCGAGCCAGGCGAGGGTGGGTTCGTCCACCACGCGGTGCGCGCGGAGGAAGGCGAGCTGGTCGTCCTCGAAGCGGAAGTTGGCGACCGCGTCCAGTACCCGGCCGGTGCCGGCGACGACGCCGTAGCGGCGGCCCTCGGGGAGGCGGCGGGTGAACACCTCGAAGACCGACCGGCGGTCCGCGGTGCCGCCGCGCAGTGCGGCCTGCACCATCGTCAGCTCGTAGTGGTCGGTGAAGAGCGCCGTGGAGGGCACGGCGACCGGCAGCCCGAGCGTGGCAGCAGCGTTCATGGCGCCGATGCTACTCCAGATCTCGTCACTGTGACGATATTGCGGGGGTACGGGACGTCGGAACCGCGCCCGGACGGCGGGTGCGGTTTGCGTTCGCCCCCGGGGGCGGTGGCAGCATGGAGGATGTGACCGTACCCGTGGAGATCGAGCGTCCAGAAGTGACCGGAGCGTCCGAGCCGGTGGCCGAGCCGGACGTCCCATGGGTGACGCTCGTGCACAACGACCCGGTGAACCTGATGAGTTACGTGACCTACGTCTTCCAGGCCTACTTCGGGTACTCCAAGGACAAGGCGCGGCGACTCATGCTGGACGTGCACAACAAGGGGCGGGCCGTGGTGTCGAGCGGCTCCCGCGAGGAGATGGAGCGCGACGTGCAGGCGATGCACGGGTACGGACTCTGGGCGACCCTCACGCAGGACCGCTGATGGCGGCCTACTTCGACCCCTCCCCGACGGTTCCCGGCGGTGCCGCGATCGCACTGGAGGAGGTGGAGGTCTCCATCCTCCGCAGTCTCGTCGTGCAGCTGCTGGAGCTGATCGGCCCCGGCCCCGCGGAGGACGAGGACCCGCTGGCCGAGCTGTTCGCCGAGGGGCCCAGCGAGGCGCCCTCCGATCCGGCGCTGGCCCGGCTCTTCCCGGACGCCTACGCGGGCCCCGGGCAGCGGCCCGACGCCGAGGCGGAGGCGCTGTCGGCGGAGTTCCGCCGCTTCACCGAGAACGACCTGCGCGCCCGTAAGCGGGACGACGGGCTCGCCGTGGTGCGCTCGTTGGACTCGCTGGTACCCGACGGCAGCGCGGGAGCGGTGCTCACGCTCACCCCCGAGCAGTCCCGCCAGTGGCTGGGCACGCTCAACGACCTGAGGCTGACCCTCGCCTCCCGGCTGCACGTCTCCAGCGAGGACGACACCGCCACCCTCTACGAGCTGGACGACGAGGATCCGCGCAAGCCCCTCGTGATGGCCTACCTCTGGCTGGGTGGACTCCAGGAAAGCCTTGTCGAGACCCTGGCGGTCTGAGAAGGGCGCCAGTACGCTCACGTAACGTCACCGGTAGTGCTCGATTATCGGTGAACCATGCATGTTTAGTGAGCGAACTGTCCGATTCGAGTAGTGATGTCCGCCCTGTGACTGGACCGTGATGTGATCGTGTGACTCGCGTCACACGAATGCCATCGCGCTGCGTGATAGGAACGGCCAATCCGTTTTTTACGGGGATCCGACGTCCCGGTGAACTCAACGGAGAGGCCACCGCCTTCAGCGTCTGGCCTCGTCAATCGCGCCCGAATGCACCACCCGGCATTCTGCCGCAACCTCCCGTCCCCTTAGTGGCATACGCCAGAGGTACTCATGGCAAACAGCGAAACCTCCTGGACTGACTCGGTCAATGACGCCGTAAACGGCGTGTTCGAGCCGGTCTCCAAGTTTCTGGGCGACATCGTCTTCTACAGCGTCGACATCTTCGGGACGAGCTTCCCGCTCATCGTGGGATGGCTCGTCGTCGCCGGAGCGATCTTCTCGATCTACTTCGGGTTCGCCCAGGTCCGCCACCTGAAGACCGCGTTCAGGCTGGTGCGCGGCAAGTACGAGCAGAAGGACGCGCCGGGCGAGATCTCGCACTTCCAGGCGCTCACCTCCGCCGTCTCCGGCACCGTCGGCCTCGGCAACATCGCGGGTGTCGCCATCGCGATCTCCATCGGTGGCCCCGGCGCCACGTTCTGGATGATCCTCTGCGGCTTCCTCGGCATGGCGACCAAGTTCGTCGAGTGCACCCTCGGCGTGAAGTACCGCGAGTTCAACAAGGACGGCACGGTCAACGGCGGCCCGATGCTGTACCTGCGCAAGGGTCTGGCCGAGCGCGGCTGGCCGACGGTCGGCAAGGTCCTCGCCGCGCTGTCCGCCGTCATGATCCTCTTCTTCACCTTCTTCGGCGGCAACCTCTTCCAGATCAACCAGTCGCTGGAGCAGCTGGTCTCGGTCACCGGCAAGGACGACAGCGTCTTCGGCACCAGCGGCGGCGCGATCTTCTACGGTCTGGTCATCGCCGGTCTGGTCGCCCTGGTCCTGATCGGCGGCATGCGCTCGATCGGCGCCGTCACCAGCCGCCTGGTCCCCTCCATGGCGCTGCTGTACGTCACCGCCTGTCTGCTGGTCATCGGCTTCAACCTCACCGAGGTGCCGAACGCGATCGCCACGATCGTCTCCCAGGCGTTCAACCCCGAGGGTGTCGCCGGTGGTGTCATCGGCGCCCTGATCGTCGGCTTCCAGCGCGCGGCCTTCTCCAACGAGGCCGGCATCGGCTCGGCGCCGATCGCCCACTCCGCGGTGAAGACCAAGCGTCCGGCCACCGAGGGCCTCGTCGCCATGATCGAGCCCTTCATCGACACCGTCGTCATCTGCACCATGACCGCCCTGACGATCATCATCGCCGGCGGCCCGCTGTACAGCCAGTACCGTGAGACGGCCATCGAGGGCGGCGAGCTCGACCGCAGCACCGGCGCGGGCATCTCGATCACCTCCGACGCGTTCGAGACCGCGCTGCCGTGGTTCCCGTACGTGCTCACCGTCGCGGTCATCCTCTTCGCCTTCTCCACGGTCATCACCTGGAGCTACTACGGCCTGAAGAGCTGGGGCCACCTGTTCGGCCACAGCAAGACGTCCGAGCTGGTGTACAAGGTCATCTTCTGCACCATGGTCGTCACCGGCGCGCTGCTCTCGCTGGGCGTGCTCGTCGACCTGTCGGACGCGACGCTGTTCCTGGCGGCACTGTTCAACATCGTCGGTCTGTACCTGCTGGCTCCGGTCGTCAAGAAGGAGCTGCGCAAGGTCCTCAACTACGCCAGGCGTCGCGACGCCGGCGACACCGAGGAGCAGATCGAGGCGGACGAGGCCGCGGAGGAGGCGGCCGAGGCGGCTGCCGCCGCCCGCACGTCGGCCAAGTAAGGCCGCAGCCGGCAGCCTGTCGGCTTCACGTGGGGCCGTTCCGCATCGCCCGGGGGTGCGGAACGGCCCCACGGCCGTGTGTTGGTGTTGGCCCCTCCCTCCAGGCCGGTGAAGAGA
>NZ_VJYK02000110.1 GCF_007097205.2 Streptomyces alkaliterrae | reverse complement strand
GGCCACCAGGTCGTAGTCGTCGACGATCACAAAGGCGTCCGGCAGGTCGTACCAGCTGCGGTTGCGCAGCTGCTCGGGTGTGACGTCCGGGCCCGGCATGCGGCGGCCCAGCGAGCCGGCGAGCCCGGTCAGCACCTCCTGCAGCTGCGGTCCCGCCGCGCAGTACTTGTAGACGTGGCTGTCGGGCAGTTCGCCCAGCAGCGCGCGCCGGTAGTCGGCGACGACCATCAGCGCCTTGTCGGTGCTGTACCGCTCGGCGATCTGCTTCGCCAGCAGGCGCAGCACCGAGGACTTGCCCGACTCGCTCTCGCCGAAGACGACAAAAAGCGGGTCGTTCTCGAAGTCGATGAACGCGGGGGAGAGCGTCGTCTCGTCGACGCCGAAGGCGATGCCTCGCTCGGGGTGCGCGCCACCGGGTGGCAGCTCGTTGACCGACAGCATCGTCGGCAGCATGCGCACCTTGGGCGCCGGCGGCAGGTTCCAGTGCTCGGCGACGGTGGAGACGAAGTGCGCCATGCCGTCGGAAAGGTCCTCGGTGTTGCTGGAGCCGTCGATGCGCGGCAGGCCGGACAGGAAGTGCAGTTTGTCCGGTGACAGGCCGCGTCCCGGCTGGCCGGTCGGCACGTTCTCCGCTCGCTTGCGGTCGAACTCCGACTCCATCGGGTCGCCCAGCCGCAGCTCGACCCGGTTCAGCAGCTGGTCGCGCAGCGCCGGGCGGACCTCGGTGTACCGGGCGGAGGTGATGACCAGGTGGACGCCGAAGCCCAGACCGCGGCTGGCGATGTCCAGGATGACCGGGTCCATCATCTCGTAGTCGGTCTTGAACGTCGCCCAGCCGTCGATGACCAGGAAGACGTCGCCCCAGGGCTGGTCCGGGTACTGGCCGGCGGCCCGCCGCTGGCGGAACGTGCCCATGGAGTCGATGCCGTTGTCGCGGAAGAACTCCTCACGGGCGTTGAGGATGCCGACGACCTCGGAGACCGTGCGGCGGACCTTCTCCGCGTCCAGGCGGGTGGCGACGCCGCCCACGTGCGGCAGCCCCTCGAAGGCGAGCATGCCGCCGCCGCCGAAGTCGAGGCAGTAGAACTGCACCTCGTAGGGGGTGTGGGTGAGCGCGAACCCGGCCATGAGCGTGCGCAGGATCATCGACTTGCCGGACTGCGGGCCGCCGACGACCAGGCCGTGGCCGGCCGAGCCGGAGAAGTCCAGGTACATGACGTCGCGGCGCTGCTCGAACGGCTTGTCCACGATCGCGCACGGCACCACGAGCTTGCTCTGCGCGGTGTACTCGGCGGCGTGCACGCCGCGTTCGGGGCTGACGGCCAGCGCCGGCAGCAGCCGGTCCATCGACGGCGACTCCTCCAGCGGCGGCAGCCACACCTGGTGCGCCGGCGGGCCCTGGCCCTGGAGGCGCTGCACGATGACGTCGAGCACGGTGTCGGCCAGTGCGTCGTCCTCCTGCTCCGGGACCTCCTCCGGCTCCGGCTCCTCGATGACGTGCCGCTCCACGGACTCGGCGGTGAACAGCACAGGCAGCCTGTCGGTGCGCACGCCGCCGCCTCCGCCGCCGCCCCCGCCGGACCGGTAGGGCCCGGACACGTACGCGGCCTTGAACTGCACCATCGTCTCGGTGTCGTACTTGAGGTAGCCCGCGCCGGGCACGTTCGGGAGGTGGTAGGCGTCCGGCACGCCGATCGCGGCGCGGGACTCGGCGGCGGAGAAGGTGCGCAGACCGATCCGGTAGGAGAGGTAGGTGTCCAGACCGCGCAGCCGGCCCTCCTCCAGTCGCTGCGAGGCGAGCAGCATGTGCACGCCGAGCGACCGGCCGATACGGCCGATCTGGATGAACATGTCGATGAAGTCCGGCTTGGCGGTGAGGAGTTCGCTGAACTCGTCGAGCACCATCACCAGCGAGGCGAGCGGCTCCAGCGGGGCGCCGGCCGCGCGGGCCTTCTCGTAGTCGGTGATGTTGGCGTAGTTGCCGGCCGACCGCAGCAGCTCCTGCCGCCGCTGGAGTTCACCGGTGATCGCGTCGCGCATGCGGTCGACCATGGTGAGGTCGTCCGCGAGGTTGGTGATGACGGCGGCGACGTGCGGCATGTCCGACATGCCGGTGAAGGTGGCGCCGCCCTTGAAGTCGGCGAGGATGAAGTTCAGCGTCTCCGACGAGTGCGTGACCGCGAGCCCCAGCACCAGCGTGCGCAGCAGCTCCGACTTGCCGGAACCGGTCGCGCCGACGCACAGGCCGTGCGGGCCCATGCCCTCCTGCGAGGCCTCCTTCACGTCCAGCATGACCGGCTGGCCGTCCTGGCCGAGGCCGATCGGCACCCGCAGCCGCTCGTGCAGGGTGCGCGGACGCCAGGTGCGGGAGACGTCCACCGAACCGGCGTCTCCGATGTTCATCAGGTCGGTGAAGTCCAGGTTGGCCAGCAGTGGTTCGTCGCCGTCGGCGGAACCAGCGCGCAGCGGCGCGAGCAGCCGCGCCAGCGCCTCCGCCTCGGAGACGGACAGCACGTCCGGCTCTCCCGTGTACACCGCGCCGCTGGAGGACTCCAGCGTCAGCTTGCCGGGCGCCACCTGGACGGCGAGCGAGCTGCGCAGCTCGTCCAGGTCGCCGGGCACCACCTCGAGGATCGTCACGCCCTGGAGGCCGTCGGCGCCCGCGATGACGGAGTCCGCCGGCACCCCGCCGCCGTCCAGCACGATGACCACGTGCGGGGTGTCGGCGACCGGCGCGCCCTGCGGGTTGAACCGGCTCCGGCCCTCCAGGTCGTCGGCCAGCAACTCCTCGACCTCGCCCAGGTCCTCGACGATGAGCCGCCGGGTGCCCGCGCCGTCCAGGGAGGAGTGCTGCACGTGCGGCAGCCACTTGGCCCACTCCCACTCCGCGAGCGCGCCCGGCGCGGCCACCACCGCGACCGTCAGGTCCTCCGGCGAGTGCAGGGTGCACAGCTGCGCGACGACCGCGCGGGAGGTGCCGTAGACGGTGTCCGGGTCGCCTGAGACGGTGATGTGGTAGAAGGCGCGCAACGAGACCGCCAGCGGCAGCCCGTCCAGCGTGCCGTGCACGGAGAGGAACTGCTTCATCGCGTGCGCGGTCAGCGGCTCCAGCTCCTCCACCGGCGCGGTCTCCGGCGCCTTGAGCGGGGTGGCCAGTTGCTGCGGCCCCAGGCCCATCCGCACCTGCGCGAAGTCCCCGTCGGAGGCGCGGCGTTCCCACACCCGCCGGCCCTCGGCGACGATCGACCACAGCTGGTCCGGGCTGGGATGCAGGAAGAGCTGCGCGTCCCGCTGCTTGTGCGCGGTGCGCCGCACCTCACGCCGCTTCTGCGACAGGTACTTGAGGTAGTCCTGACGTTCCTGGTTCATCTGCCCCGACGGTCCCTGCCGGGACTTGACGATCTGGGCGATGACCATGGCCAGCGTCGAGCCGAGCATGATGACGCCCATCACCTTCATGAACGGGTTGCCTATGCCCGGCATGAAGAAGAACGCCGCCGAACCCCCCATGCCCAACATGGGCAGGAGGTTCATCAGCATGTTGTTGTCGCCCTCGCGAGGGATCTCGGGCGGAGACTCGAGCGTCACCTCCTCGCTCGGTACGTCGGGCGGAAGAGCCCGAGGCGGGCGCTTGACGACGATCACGCTCACCGGCGCACCAGTCCTTCACGCATCTCGCAGTTCGGACCGCCCCCGTGGTTGAACGGTCTCCCAGTGGCAACCGCCCCGGCGGGTTCGACACCGACCGACGCGGGCGGGGTTGGCACTGGGCCGTGATCCTACTGACCGAGGACAACCCCAGGGGTGGGTGGGGCCATTGCCCCCGTCGACGGTACGCTGACGCTCCGCCGCCGCCTATCCCTGACGGCGTGCAGACAAAAAGCGGACAAACAGCGGACATAACCGCAGACAAAGACGCAGACAGAACCGCAGCACCGGACGAGGGGGCTCCGCCAGGTGAGTACGACCGCAGGGACCGGCTTCTGCCGGGTCACCGTTGCCGCGCCGGACGCACGAATCGACGTGGCGCTCCCGGAGGACGTGCCGCTGGTCGACATCTACCCGGAGATCCTGCGCCTCTCCGGCCAGGTGCAACCCGAGGGCAGCCCCACCGGCTACCACCTCGTCCGCCGCGACGGCACGGTGCTCGACGCCGGCCGCTCACTGGCCGAACAGCGCGTCCTGGACGGGGACGTGCTGCTGCTGCGCCCGTTCGCCGAGTCGCTGCCGCCGGCCGTCTTCGACGACGTGTCGGACGCCGTCTCCTCGGCGGTCAAGCGCAACCGCCGCCGCTGGAGCGACGAGTTGATGAACGCCGCCGGCCTCACCGCCGGTGTGCTGCTGCTGTCGATGATGGCGTTCGTGCTGTGGTTCGCCAACCCGATCGAACGCGACATGCACGGCCTGCCCGGCGTCATCGCCGGCGTCACCGGCGTCACGCTGGTCGCCCTGGCCGGCGTCAGGGCCCGGATATACGACGACCGCAACTCCTCCATCGCGCTCGGCCTCGCCTCCCTGCCGCACCTGCTGCTCGCCGGATCCGGCGTCTTCGGCACCGAGAGCGGCGAGGGCCCGGGACGACTCCACTTCCTGGTCGGCTGCGTGGTCGTCCTGATCGCCTCCGTGCTGCTGGTGGCGCTGCTGCCGTACGGCGACTCGCCGTTCGTCGCCGCCGCGTTCCTGGCCGCCACCGGCACGCTCGCCACCTTCGTCGGCATCCTCACCGACGTGCCGCCGAGCGAGGTCGCCGCCGTGACCGCCGTCGTCGGCATCGCGCTGGTGGCCTGGCTGCCCGGACTGTCCGCCCGGTTCGCCCGGCTGCCCATCGGATACCGCTCGCCCGACCAGATCGCCCAGGGCCGCGACTACGACGACGGCAAGCGCACCCAGGACGAGGCCGTCGACTCGCTGAAGATCGCCGCCCAGGCCCGGCGCGGCCACGAACTGCTGCTCGGCCTCGTCGCCGGCTGCTCGGCACTGGTCGCCATCGCCGCCGGTGTCATCCTCGGCTTCTCCGACAACGGCTGGGCCCAGCTGCTGGCGCTGGCCGCCGGCATCGCCATGATGCTGCGCGCCCGCCTCTTCGACTACACCTCGCAGGTCGCCTGCCTGCTCGTCGGCGGCCTGGTCACCGTGCTGCTCCTGCTGCTGGGCATCACCCTCGACCCGCCGGTGGAGGCCCTCCAGGCGCTGTACCGGGACGGCGACAGCGGCCCGCTGAACGTCCACACCGTCTGGTTCTCCAGCAGCATCGCGCTGGGCGCGGCCGTGCTCGTCGCCGTCGGACTGATCGTCCCCAACAAGGGTCTGTCACCCTTCTGGGGGAGGGTGCTCGACATCTTCGAGGGCGCGGTACTGCTCTCCCTCGTCCCGCTGTGCCTGGCGGTCCTCGACGTCTACGCCGCCGCCCGCGCCATGACCAGCTAGCGCCTCGTGTAGTCTAGGGGCGGCCGTTTGTGTACGCGCCCCCGGAGATCCCTCTGGAGGAAGCGCTCAGCGGATCCCCGCCTCCCGAGTAACGGAAGCTCCCCTGTGGCCAAGACCAGGGGCACTCGGTGGCTGCCCGCAAGGGCGAGTAAACCAAGGAGTACGCGTGTCGTCCCTCGATGCCGCCACGAAGAAGCAGATCATCTCCGAGTTCGCCACCAAGGAGGGTGACACCGGCTCCCCCGAGGTCCAGGTGGCGCTGCTCACCCGTCGGATCACCGACCTGACGGAGCACCTGAAGACCCACAAGCACGACCACCACTCCCGCCGTGGTCTGCTGCTGCTCGTCGGCCAGCGCCGCCGCCTGCTGCAGTACCTGGCGAAGAAGGACATCCAGCGCTTCCGCGCCCTGGTCGACCGCCTCGGCATCCGCCGGGGTGCGGCCGGCGCCCGCTGAACGATGATGGAGGGAGCGGTTCCCAGGACCGGGGGCCGCTCCCTTCGTCGTACCTCACGGTGACCGGAACCTTTGTAGTCTGGTCCCACACCTGAATCACGAGCACGACAACATGAGGCGGGGCGCGCCCGCCCGACGCCGGTCCTCGGTAGTGGCACTCGGACGGAACGACTTCCGGGTGCTTCGATCGAAGACCGGCCCGCACAGGGAGCGCTCCACCGTACGAGCCGGCCGCGACACGCGTGGCCGGCGCAGACGAGGAGACAACACTGGTGGAGAACGAGACCCACTACGCCGAGGCCGTCATCGACAACGGCGCCTTCGGCACCCGCACCATCCGCTTCGAGACGGGACGGCTGGCCAGGCAGGCCGCCGGTTCCGCCGTGGCGTACCTGGACGACGACACCATGGTGCTGTCGGCCACCACCGCGTCCAAGAACCCCAAGGACCAGCTGGACTTCTTCCCCCTCACGGTCGACGTCGAGGAGCGGATGTACTCCGCCGGCAAGATCCCCGGCTCCTTCTTCCGCCGCGAGGGCCGCCCCTCCGAGGACGCCATCCTCACCTGCCGGCTGATCGACCGCCCGCTGCGCCCCTCCTTCAGGAAGGGCCTGCGCAACGAGATCCAGATCGTCGAGACGATCATGGCGCTCAACCCCGACCACCTCTACGACGTGGTCGCGATCAACGCCGCCTCCTGCTCCACGCAGCTCGCCGGCCTGCCCTTCTCCGGCCCGATCGGCGGCACCCGCGTCGCCCTCATCAAGGGCCAGTGGGTCGCCTTCCCGACGCACAGCGAGCTCGAGGACGCCGTCTTCGACATGGTCGTGGCCGGCCGGGTGCTGCCCGACGGCGACGTCGCGATCATGATGGTCGAGGCCGAGGCCACCGAGAAGACCGTCGAGATGGTCAAGGGCGGCGTCCAGGCGCCGACCGAGGAGGTCGTGGCCGCCGGTCTCGAGGCCGCCAAGCCCTTCATCAAGGTGCTCTGCCGCGCCCAGTCCGACCTCGCCGCCAAGGCCGCCAAGCCCACCGGCGAGTTCCCGATCTTCCTGGACTACCAGGACGACGTGTACGAGGCGCTGACCGCCGCCGTCCGCGACGAGCTGTCCCAGGCGCTCACCATCGCAGGCAAGCAGGAGCGGGAGACCGAGCTCGACCGCGTCAAGGCGCTCGCCGCCGAGAAGCTGCTCCCGCAGTTCGAGGGCCGCGAGAAGGAGATCTCCGCCGCGTACCGCTCGCTCACCAAGCAGCTGGTCCGCGAGCGCGTGATCAAGGAGAAGAAGCGCATCGACGGCCGCGGTGTCACCGACATCCGCACGCTGGCCGCCGAGGTCGAGGCCATCCCGCGGGTGCACGGCTCGGCGCTGTTCGAGCGCGGCGAGACGCAGATCCTCGGCGTCACCACGCTCAACATGCTCCGCATGGAGCAGCAGCTGGACACCCTCTCCCCGGTGACCCGCAAGCGCTACATGCACAACTACAACTTCCCGCCCTACTCCACCGGTGAGACGGGCCGCGTCGGCTCTCCCAAGCGCCGCGAGATCGGCCACGGCGCGCTGGCCGAGCGCGCCATCGTGCCGGTCCTGCCGACGCGTGAGGAGTTCCCCTACGCGATCCGCCAGGTCTCCGAGGCGCTGGGCTCCAACGGCTCCACCTCGATGGGCTCGGTCTGCGCCTCGACCATGTCCCTGCTGAACGCCGGCGTGCCGCTCAAGGCGCCGGTCGCCGGCATCGCCATGGGCCTGATCTCCGAGGAGATCGAGGGCGAGACGCACTACGTCACCCTCACCGACATCCTCGGTGCGGAGGACGCCTTCGGCGACATGGACTTCAAGGTCGCCGGCACCCGCGAGTTCGTCACCGCCCTCCAGCTCGACACCAAGCTGGACGGCATCCCGGCCTCCGTCCTCGCCGCGGCCCTCAACCAGGCCCGCGACGCGCGTCTGCACATCCTGGACGTGATGAACGAGGCCATCGACGTCCCCGACGAGATGTCCCCGAACGCCCCGCGGATCATCACCGTGAAGATCCCCGTGGACAAGATCGGCGAGGTCATCGGCCCCAAGGGCAAGATGATCAACCAGATCCAGGAGGACACCGGCGCCGACATCACCATCGAGGACGACGGCACCATCTACATCGGTGCCGCCGACGGTCCGGCCGCCGAGGCCGCCCGCAGCACGATCAACGGCATCGCCAACCCGACGATGCCCGAGGTCGGCGAGCGCTACCTGGGCACGGTCGTCAAGACCACCACCTTCGGCGCGTTCGTCTCGCTGCTGCCCGGCAAGGACGGTCTGCTGCACATCTCGCAGATCCGCAAGCTCGCCGGCGGCAAGCGCGTGGAGAACGTCGAGGACGTCCTCGGCGTCGGCCAGAAGGTCCAGGTCGAGATCGCCGAGATCGACCAGCGCGGCAAGCTCTCCCTGATCCCCGTCCTGGAGGACGAGGAGGGCGAGAAGGCCGCCGACACCGGCGAGGCGAAGGACGACACCGACAAGTGACGTACCCGTCCCGTTCGACGGCCCGCCCCACCCAAACGGTGGGGCGGGCCGTCGCCCGTCACCCGCGCCGCGCCTCGACCCGCACCCTGCTCGCGGGCAGCAACGGCATCGGCACGGTCCGCAAGACGGTGCTGCCCGGCGGCCTGCGCGTCGTCACCGAGACGCTGCCCTCCGTCCGCTCGGCGACCTTCGGGATCTGGGCGCACGTCGGCTCCCGCGACGAGACCCCGGCGCTCGGCGGCGCCACCCACTACCTCGAACACCTGCTCTTCAAGGGCACCGGGCGGCGCAGCGCGCTGGACATCTCGGCGGCGCTGGACGCCGTCGGCGGTGAGATGAACGCCTTCACCGCAAAGGAGTACACCTGCTACTACGCCCGGGTGCTCGACACCGACCTGCCGCTGGCCATCGACGTGGTCTGCGACATGCTCACCGGCTCGCTGATCCGCGCCGAGGACGTGGACGCCGAGCGCGGCGTGATCCTCGAAGAGATCGCCATGACCGAGGACGACCCCGGTGACTGCGTGCACGACCTGTTCGCGCACACCATGTTCGGCGACACCCCGCTGGGCCGCCCGGTCCTCGGCACGGTCGACACCGTCAACGCGCTCACCCGGGACCGCGTCGCCCGCTTCTACCGCAGGCACTACGACCCCACCCACCTGGTGGTCGCCGCGGCCGGCAACATCGACCACAACACCGTCGTCCGCCGGGTGCGCGCCGCCTTCGAGCAGGCCGGCGCCCTGCGGAACGAGGACGCCGTGCCGGTGCCGCCGCGCGCCGGCAGCCGCCGCGTGCGCACCGCCGGCCGTGTCGAACTGCTCGACCGGCGCACCGAGCAGGCGCACGTCGTCCTCGGCATGCCGGGCCTGGCACGCACCGACGAGCGCCGCTGGGCGCTCGGTGTGCTCAACGCCGCGCTCGGCGGCGGCATGAGCTCCCGGCTCTTCCAGGAGGTACGGGAGAAGCGCGGCCTGGCCTACTCGGTGTACTCCTACACCTCCGGCTACGCGGACTGCGGCCTCTTCGGCGTCTACGCCGGCTGCCGCCCCGGCCAGGTGCGCGACGTACTGAAGATCTGCCGCGACGAGCTCGCGCAGGTCGCCGAGCACGGCCTGCCCGACGAGGAGCTGCGCCGCGCGGTCGGCCAGCTCTCCGGCTCCACCGTGCTCGGCCTCGAGGACACCGGCGCGCTCATGCACCGCATCGGCAAGAGCGAGCTGTGCTGGGGCGAGCAGATGTCGGTGGACGACATGCTCGCCCGGATCGCCGCCGTCACTCCCGAGGACGTCCGCGAGGTCGCCGCCCAGGTGCTCGGGCAGCGCCCGTCCCTGTCGGTGATCGGCCCGCTCACCGACAAGCAGGCCGCCCGACTGGACGAGGCGGTCGCCTGACGACCCGCCGGACTAGCCCTCGAACCAGCCCCGCCCGTTGAAGCAAAGGAAGCACCACGATGAGCAAGCCGCTGCGCGTCGCAGTGATCGGCGCCAAGGGCCGGATGGGCTCCGAGGCCGTCAAGGCCGTGGACGCGGCCGACGACCTCGAACTGGTCGCCGCCCTCGGCCGGGGTGACCGGCTGGAGGCCGTGACCGAGGCCGGCGCCCAGGTCGCCGTCGACCTCACCCATCCCGACGCGGTGATGGACAACCTCGACTTCTGCGTCCGCAACGGGGTGCACGGCGTCGTCGGCACCACGGGCTGGACCGACGAGCGCCTGGCCACCCTGCGCGGCTGGCTCGCCGAATCGCCGTCCACCGGCGTGCTCATCGCCCCGAACTTCGGCATCGGCGCCGTACTCACCATGCGCTTCGCGCAGCAGGCCGCCCGGTTCTTCGAGTCGGTGGAGGTCGTGGAGCTCCACCACCCGAACAAGGCGGACGCACCGAGCGGCACCGCCGTGCGCACCGCCCAGCTCATCGCCTCCGCGCGGGCCGAGGCGGGCTGCCCGCCCCAGCCGGACGCCACCAGCACCGCGCTGGACGGCGCCCGGGGCGCGGACGTCGACGGCGTCCCCGTGCACGCGGTGCGGCTGCGCGGCCTGATCGCCCACCAGGAGGTGCTGTTCGGCGGTGAGGGGGAGACGCTGACCATCCGGCACGACTCCCTGCACCGCAACTCCTTCATGCCCGGCGTGCTGCTCGGCGTCCGGAAGGTCGTGGACACGCCCGGGCTCACCTTCGGGCTCGAACACTTCCTCGACCTGGACGGCTGAGGCACCGGCCATGCGCGCGAAGATCACCTACTTCGTTCTCGCCGCCGTCCTGTGCGTGTACTTCGTCCTGGTCGGCGGCCGGGGCGTGGCACTCATCCCGTACGGCTCCCCGGTCACCGTCGGCTTTGGTGTCGCGGTGCTGGTGCTACCGCTGATCGGCCTGTGGTTCCTCTGGCAGAGCACGGCCTTCGCGCACCGGGCGGGCCGGCTGGCCAGGGAACTGGAGGCCGAGGGCGGTCTCCCGGTGGACGAGCTGGAGCGCACCCCGAGCGGACGTGTCGACAAGGCGTCCGCGGACGCCGTCTTCGCCCGCCGCAGAGCCGAGACGGAAGCCAACCCGGAGGACTGGCGCAGCTGGTTCCGGCTCGCCGTCGCCTACCACGACGCGCGGGACACCCCGCGCGCCCGCAAGGCCATGCAGCGAGCGATCACCCTGCGCCGCACGGCCGACGGCTGAGAACCGTCCCCCGGCGGTGCCGGGGGACGGGCGGCCGTCAGCGGGGAACGCGATGCTCGTCCGCCCACGCCTCCAGGACGTCGGCCGCCCGGTCGAAGGCCTCCGGGCGGGAGAGGAAGTCCGCGCTGTGGTCCGTCAGCAGGACCCGCAGCGCGTCACCGGAGTGCCGCCGGACGACCAGCGCCTGGCCCTGCACCCCGCGCGGCAGCCCCAGCCACCGCACCGGCTGCTGGACGGTCCGCACGGAGGCCACCTGGGCCCACGGCAGCGTCCTCGTCCACAGCAGGCCCACCTGACGCAGGCCGTGCGAGCTGACCCAGATCCCCACGCGCAGCGTCCGCAGCGCGCAGCCGATCACCACGACGGCTGCCGCCAGACACACCGCGCCGCCCTTGAGCGTGCCCGCGAGCACGATGATCAGCGCCGAGACCAGCAGGTAGGCGGAGAGCAGGAGCAGCAGCGCGGCGCCGGCCACCCGCCACGGTCCTGGCCGGTAGGGGCGCCGCCACCGCCCGCGGTCCTCGAAGGGCAACGGTTCCTCGGCCGGGTGCGCGTGATCGCGCAGATCGTCATCGGCCGTCAGGAAGGACATGGGCACGGCGGATCCTCGTTCACGGGTTGTTCTCGTGGACAGGAACGACTCCTGTGGCACGTGAGGCTATCCGGCCCGCCCGCGCCTCACCAGGCCGGGCGCCGACACGGCGTGCCGACGCGGCGTACCACGGCCCGCCCGCGGCCGTCGGGTCAGCGGCTGTGCCCGGCCTGTTCCTGCTGCTGCACCCGGTCGCGCTGCTGCTCCACGTCGAGCGCCGGCATCCCCAGCAGCAGTGAGCCGACCAGCCCGGAGACCACGACAAGCCCGATGAGTACCCGTCCGGCTATCTCGCCGGTACCGGCCCGCTCGCGCGGCGGTGGCGTGACGTTGTCGCGGAATCGATCCGCCTCCGCCACGAAGGCGAACGGAACCTGCTGGGCGCCGGCACCGGTCCCGCGTCCGAACATGGCAAATCCTCCCCCAACTCTCATCTCGGGTCTCACACGTACAGACGTGCGGAAGCCCCGGAAAGTTGCCTGCGCACGGCAACGTTCCGGCCACGGTCGGCATCCCCGTCCGGCGAGCCGGCCCGGGCAACCGGTGACATGGCGGCCTCCCGGGAGGCATAGGCTGAACCCGCACGTCGAGCAGACCTGGAAGGAACCTCGCGGTGACCGACTCTCCCCGCTTCCGCAGCGACATGACCGTCGAGCTGGTCAAGCACAGCGCGGCCGACACGGACGTCCTGTGGGCGGCCCGGGTCTCCACCGCCGGGGAGCAGTCCCTGGAGGAGCTGGAGAAGGACCCGCAGCGGTCGAAGGGTCTGATCAACTACCTCATGCGGGACCGGCACGGCAGCCCGTTCGAGCACAATTCGATGACGTTCTTCGTCAGCGCGCCGCTGTTCGTCTTCCGTGAGTTCCACCGCCACCGCGTGGGCTGGAGCTACAACGAGGAGAGCGGCCGGTACCGCGAGCTGGAGCCGGTCTTCTACGTGCCGGACGCCTCCCGCAAGCTCGTCCAGCAGGGCCGGCCCGGCAAGTACGAGTTCGTCGAGGGCAGCGAGAAGCAGCTCGAGGTCGTCCAGGAGCAGATGACCGAGTCCTATCGGCAGTCGTACGCCGCCTACCAGGAGATGCTGGGCGCCGGTGTGGCGCGGGAGGTCGCCAGGGCCACCCTGCCGGTCGGCCTCTACTCCTCCATGTACGCCACCTGCAACGCCCGGTCGCTGATGCACTTCCTCGGCCTGCGCACCCAGCACGAGCTGGCCCGCGTGCCGTCCTTCCCGCAGCGCGAGATCGAGATGGTCGCGGAGCTGATGGAGGCGGAGTGGGCGAAGCTGATGCCACTCACCCACCAGGCGTTCAACGCGAACGGGCGTGTCGCGCCCTGACCGGAAAGTGCCGCCCGCTGGGCATCGGAAGCCACTCCCTCTCGGATGGCTGTGTCCGTATTGCGGCATTTCATCCGATTCATCTACGCTGAAGTACGGACCCGGCACTGTCTGAACCCCCGAGCAGGCAGTGCCGGGATCCACATTCGACCTCACCCCTAGGGAGCGCCGGGCACCCGGCTGCGAGTAGCGTGGGATCCATGGCTCCGACCTCCACACCGCAGACGCCCTTCGGGCGGGTCCTGACCGCGATGGTCACGCCGTTCGCCGCGGACGGCGAACTCGACCTCGACGGCGCGCAGCGTCTCGCCGCCCACCTCGTGGACGCCGGCAATGACGGTCTCATCGTCAACGGCACCACCGGCGAGTCCCCGACCACCAGCGATGCGGAGAAAGCCCGGCTCGTCCGAGCCGTCGTGGAGGCCGTCGGAGACCGCGCCTTCGTCGTCGCCGGAGCCGGCACCAACGACACCCGCCACAGCCTCGAGCTGGCCCGCGCGGCCGCCGACGCCGGCGCCCACGGCCTGCTCGCCGTGACGCCCTACTACAACAAGCCCCCGCAGGAGGGGCTCTACCGGCACTTCACCGCCGTCGCCGACGCGACCGACCTGCCGGTCATGCTCTACGACATCCCCGGCCGCTCCGGAGTGCCGATCAACACCGAGACGATCGTCCGCCTCGCCGAGCACCCCCGCATCGTGGCCAACAAGGACGCCAAGGGCGACCTCGGCCGCGCCAGCTGGGCCATCGCCACCAGCGGCCTGGCCTGGTACTCCGGCGACGACATGCTGAACCTGCCGCTGCTGTCCGTCGGCGCGGTCGGCTTCGTCTCCGTCGTCGGCCACCTCGTCGCCCCCGAACTGCGCGCGATGCTCGAGGCCCACCTCAGCGGCGACGTCGCCAAGGCCACCGAGATCCACCAGAAGCTGCTCCCGGTCTTCACCGGAATGTTCCGCACCCAGGGAGTGATCACCACCAAGGCGGCGCTCATGAGCCAGGGCCTGCCTGCCGGCCCGCTCCGGCTGCCCCTGGTGGAGCTCACCGAGGAGGAGGCAGCCCAGCTGCACCGCGACCTGACCGCGGGCGGCGTCCAGCTCACCCCGGCGGACTCCACGGCTCCCTAGCCGCCGGCACACCGAACGTCAGCACACCGAACGTCAGCACACCGAACACGTCACCAACCGAACGTCAGCACACCGGACAAGAGGAACCCGTACGACAACCGCCGCGCCCGGGCGCGCGGCGCCAGACGATCGCACGCGCCACGTGCCCAGGGGGGTGCGTGGCGCGTGCGGTGAGGAGAGTCTTTTGAGTCATCCACACCCCGAACTCGGCTCACCGCCACCACTCCCCGAAGGCGGATTCCGAGTCACCCCGCTGGGCGGCCTGGGGGAGATCGGCCGCAACATGACCGTCTTCGAGTTCGACGGCCGACTGCTGATCGTCGACTGCGGCGTGCTCTTCCCCGAGGAGGAGCAGCCCGGCATCGACCTCATCCTGCCCGACTTCAGCAGCATCCGGGACCGCCTCGACGACATCGACGGCATCGTCCTCACCCACGGGCACGAGGACCACATCGGCGGCGTGCCCTACCTGCTGCGCGAGAAGCCGGACATCCCGCTGATCGGCTCCAAGCTCACCCTCGCGCTCATCGAGGCCAAGCTCCAGGAGCACCGGATCCGCCCCTACACCCTGGAGGTCCAGGAGGGCCACCGGGAGCGGGTCGGCCCGTTCGACTGCGAGTTCATCGCGGTCAACCACTCCATCCCGGACGCGCTCGCGCTGGCCGTGCGCACCCCCGCCGGCCTGGTCGTGCACACCGGCGACTTCAAGATGGACCAGCTGCCGCTCGACGGCCGCCTCACCGACCTCCGCGCCTTCTCCCGCCTCGGCGAGGAGGGCATCGACCTGCTGCTCTCGGACTCCACCAACGCGGAGGTCCCGGGCTTCGTCCCGCCCGAGCGGGACATCTCGCAGGTACTGCGGCAGGTCTTCGCCGGCGCCCAGAAGCGGATCATCGTGGCCAGCTTCGCCAGCCACGTCCACCGCATCCAGCAGATCCTCGACGCCGCGCACGAGTACGGCCGCCGGGTCGCCTTTGTCGGCCGCTCGATGGTCCGCAACATGGGCATCGCCCGGGACCTCGGCTACCTGAAGATCCCCGCCGGGCTTGTCGTCGACGTCAAGGCGCTGGGCGACCTCCCCGACGACGAGGTCGTGCTCGTCTGTACCGGGTCGCAGGGCGAGCCGATGGCGGCGCTGTCCCGGATGGCGAACCGGGACCACCAGATCCGCATCGTCCAGGGCGACACGGTGATCCTTGCGTCCTCCCTCATCCCCGGCAACGAGAACGCCGTCTACCGGGTGATCAACGGGCTGACCCGTTGGGGCGCCAACGTCGTACACAAGGGCAACGCGAAGGTGCACGTCTCCGGCCACGCCTCGGCCGGCGAGCTGCTGTACTTCTACAACATCTGCCAGCCGAGCAACCTGATGCCCGTCCACGGCGAATGGCGCCACCTGCGGGCCAACGCCGAACTCGGTGCGCTCACCGGAGTACCCCAGGACCAGGTGGTCATCGCCGAGGACGGCGTGGTGGTCGACCTCATCGAGGGCAAGGCCAAGATCGTCGGCAAGGTGCAGGCCGGCTACGTCTACGTCGACGGCCTGTCCGTCGGCGACGTGACCGAGAGCGCCTTGAAGGACCGGCGGATCCTCGGAGACGAGGGCATCATCTCCGTCTTCGTGGTCGTGGACAGCACCACCGGCAAGATCACCGGTGGTCCGCACATCCACAGCCGGGGCTCCGGCATCGACGACGCCGACTTCAGCGGAGTCGTCCCGCGCATCCAGGAGGCCCTGGACCGCTCGGCACAGGACGGCGTCACGGAGGTGCACCAGCTCCAGCAGCTCATCCGCCGCAACGTGGGCCGTTGGGTGTCGGACAACTACCGACGCCGCCCGATGATCCTTCCGGTCGTGGTCGAGGTCTGACGACCCGTCACCATCCGTACGGACGCGGGGCGCCTCGATTTGCATCGAGGCGCCCCGCTCCAGTACGTTGACGTCTCCGCCCGGGAGAACCGCCCGGAGTCAGACATGGCTCCGACAGGATCCGGAGGGCGGGAAACCCGGCTCAGAACCTCTGATAAAGTCGGGACGCGCCGAAAGGCCGACGGGAATCCAACGCCCGCAGAGTGAATTCAGTCCGGTGAAACGGGCCGGAAAAACTCTGGTAAGGTTGGAAACACCGAAGGGAAGCGCCCGGAGGAAGCCCGGAAGGGAATCCGAAGGAAGCGTCCGTTCCTTGAGAACTCAACAGTGTGCCAAAAGTCAACGCCAGATATGTTGATACCCCGTCCGTTCACGTTTTGTGGATGGTCGAGGTTCCTTTGAAACACAACACAGCGAGGACGCTGTGAACGAGTGGGCTTATTCCGCCTGCTTGTTCCGCTCTTCTGTGGTTGTGACCCCGATTACGGGGAAGCATTCATGGAG